>JAWOEM010000036.1:0-5229 GCA_046482785.1 Salinivirgaceae bacterium | reverse complement strand
TAAGAAACTGCTACAAACACGATAGTCTCAATTTCTACTGAGACCCTTTCGCTGTGTATATTGAAACCTAAAGAAAAAAAAGTGAGACCGTGTTTTCTGCATAAATATCCATATTTGCATTGTGTCAACTCACGAAGGCTCCGACAAGAGTCTCATGATTGAATTTATGAAAATAAAAAACTGATATTATGAAGAACTTACAGACTGCATTTATCGCGCTACACGGTTTTATCCATTTAATAGGATTTATTAAAGGATGGTTTCCATGGCAAATGCCCGGGGAGAACTTAGCAATTTCAAAAGGTTCCGGCATTTTGTGGTTGGTGACCGCCGGACTTTTTATTGCTGCCGCTGTTGCCTTTCACAGGGTGCATGCCTATTGGCATATTTTGGCAGTTACCGGTGTAATCTTATCGCTTATCTTAGTTGTTGTCTATTGGAATTATGCGAAGTTTGGTCTTATTCCCAATGCCATTGTTGTACTTTTTATTGTATCCGCTTTAAGCGCTTGTAGTTTAAACAAAAAAATAGCAGAAGAGTCCAAGTTGGTTTATGCTGCTGCAAAACAGGCGCAAGACGAACCAATAACGAAAGATGCTATTCAGCATTTGCCCGAATCTGTTCAGAAGTGGTTAGAGATATCGGGAGTTGTGGGCAGGCATCCCATTAACAGCGTGTTTTTGCAACAAAACTTTTTGATGAAATTAAAACCCGAACAAGAAAATTGGTACAGGGCAGAGGCTAAGCAATTGTTTTCGGTGCATGAGCCTGCATTTATTTGGACTGTACGTGTACCCATGTCTTCGTTAATTACAGTTCGCGGGCGAGACCGATTCTACAAAGGCAAAGGCGAAATGCTTATGAAAATGAATTCAATTATAAAACTGGGCAATGAGAAAGGTTCAAAAATGGATGAGGGGACACTACAGCGTTTTTTAGGCGAAATTGTATGGTTTCCTTCGGCAGCCCTGAGTTCTTACATTACCTGGGAGCGGGTAGAATCAAATGTTGCCAAGGCAACCATGAAATATGGTGGTACGGTGGGCGAAGGATATTTTTATTTTAATGATGATGGTGACATTGAGCGATATGTGGCCAATAGGTACAAGGGTAACGATACCGATGCTCAGAAATACGACTGGATCGTGCGCATAATCGATTATAAAGAGTTTGAAGGTGTTCGTATTCCTGTTGAAATGGACGCAACATGGAGACTCGAAGAAGGAGATTGGACTTGGTGCAAAATTACACTTACCGATGTTCGATATGATGTACAGCCTAATCAGTTCAACATGTCGGTAAAGTAGTTCATTTAGGATGCCTTTTAGCTACTGATTTTCATAAATGCTCCAAGGTTCGTTGATTTACGCAGCCTTGGAGTTCTTTTTTATTACAAGCTAATATTTAGTGTCACGAAAATATTTTCTTCTGCCGGATTGGTTATTAGTGCAACAGCCACAGGTAGTGAGAATTGATCTGTTATTGCAATATTTTTTGCGAACTGAATGCCAAATTCTGTAATGTTTGCTTCGTCGGAATACATGCTTTCGTGGGGAGTGCCACCCAAAAATACTGTCATATCGTAGTTTTTAATCGAAAATGGGTAGGCAACTTGTAACCAGGTTGAATACAGATTGTCTCCTTCAATGTTTTTATCCAAACCATAAAACATGGTAGCGGCCGTAATAATGAATGGGAACTTACCCGGCAACTGGTAATCGACCATGAATTCTAATGCATGATTGGTTACCTTATTTTTATAATTAAACAGATCGTATTCGCCGAAGTCGTTTTCATTTTCGGTATAGTAGTCGCTTATCGTAATGTTAAAATTATTGAAGTTGTAAGCTAAAAAGAGGTCGATCTCTGCAAATTGGCCGTCTGTGGCATATGAGCCCCACGTTCCCAGCGTAAAATTTTTATACGAAATATCTGCGTAGGGTTGCAGGTTAGGCGAATTATTCACAGCCATTCCCCGCCAAATGTAACGGTTTGTAAAATCGACACCCGCGTTGGGCTCAAATAGAGTTGTGTCGGCAGGTTCCGAAGCTTTTAATGGAAGAGCAGTACAGAGTAAGAATAATGTAAAAATAATTTGTTGCTTCATGGCTATCATTGTTATTAGATAATTTGTCAAAGTTATCGGGTTTGTAATTATATTTTCAACGTAGTTTTACTTGTTTGTTTGTCGATTTTTGGCTTAAGGAAATTGAAAAATACAGAACAGCAAAATGCAATTAGGAAAAATATCAGTGTAAACAGGTCGATGAGTTTTTCGTTAACCGAAATTCCTGCCAGCCTTTGTAGTAAGTATAGTACGTAGGAATCAGGCATATTGTACACGTTAATTTCATAGAGAATCTGATAATGCCAATCGGTAAGCGGGCAATATCCCAGCCCATAAAAAAGCCCAAGTAAACCCCACGAAGCTCCAGTAAGTGAGAGTGATATGAAATTGGCCATGCGAGTGCGCTTCACGAGCCAACCGAATAGGTTAAAAAAGATTAAGGCTGTGTGGAAAATAATGAAGAAATAGTCCAGAATTTGCCAGAAAATGTGCTGCATCGTTATTTTATCGTTTATACTTTGCTTTACAGCTGCATGTTTTTTTCCGGCGTAGTTGGCAGTTTCAAGAAGAATGTTGTGCCTTTCATCTGTGTCGATTCTGCCCAAATTTTGCCCCCTAAAAGAACAGTAAGGTTTTTACAAATAGCTAATCCTAAACCTGTTCCTCGGTAAAGTTTCTTGTTACTGTTTTCAACCTTTCCAAAGCGCTTGAAAATTATTTTTTGTTGCTCTGTTGTCATTCCCACCCCGGTATCTTTTATAAATATTGTAATGAATGAATCATGATGCTGGGTTTCATTATCAATCCCTATTTCGATGTATCCCTCATCGGTGAATTTTAGAGCGTTATCCATTAGGTTCGATATTATCTGACGGAGCCGTATGGGGTCTGTTTGCAATATATTTGTAGTTGAGTTGAATTCCGGAGAGGTTTTAATTGTAATGTTTTCTTTATTTATTTCTTTTTTTCTTTTTTCGAAAACCGGAATAATGCTTTTTATGAGTTCATTGATGTTTGTTGGCACAATATCTATTTGAATTTCGCCTGCTTCAATCTTGGCAATGTCGATAATATCGTCGATCAAATGCAGGAGTAATTCGCTGTTTTGGTTAATCAGTGCTCGGTATTCTATTCGTTCTTGTTCCGTAGGATTTGAATAATTGAGTAACTCTGTAAAACCTACAATGGCATTCATCGGCGTTCTAATTTCGTGCGACATATTGGCCAAAAAAGCAGACTTTAAACGATCGCTTTCCTCGGCTCGTTCTTTGGCTTTTTGTAACGCACGGGTCCGTTCCCTTACTAATTCCTCTAAATGGTTCTGGTGGGTCTCAAGCTCCTCTTTTTGCATCAAAATCTCCTGGTTTTGCTCTTCAATGGTTCTGTTTTTTTTATGCAGTTTCTTTCTCGCCAATAATAAAACTGCAATTGTGAAAATGGCAGCCAGAAAAGCCAGCGAAATAATGATTTGTCTGTTTTTCAATTCGCTCACCCTTGCTTTCTTCAATTCATTGTCCTTTTCGAGATTCTTAATTTGCAACTTTTGGTTTTTGGATTGATATTTTTTTTCTATCAGTTCGACCTCTTTAATTTTTTCAATATTGAGTATCGAATCTTTAATTGTTAGCAATTGCTTATGAAATTTTAGTGCTTGCGGGAACTGCTTTAATCCTTCATGTGCTATATAAAGCTGCACTAAACTACTTTTTTGCACGAAAAGTGTTTCCGATTTTTGTCCTATATCAAGACCAATGGTGGCCTCCTTTATGGCTTTTTTGTATTGTTTGGTTGCATTATAGGAGCTGGCTAGCGCATTGTGCGTCATGGAAATACCCAGATTGTTTTTTAATGAATAATAATAGTCCAACGATTTTTTTAAAAAATCAATGGCCTTGTTGTATTCTTTCATCTCATGGTGTAGCCCGCCTAAAGCTGAGTAGCAGTGCCCTAATCCTTGTATATCTTCATGCTTTTTGAATAATAAAAGGGCTTCATTCAAATGGGTTAACGATTTGTTGTATAGCTTCTGCTCAAAATATAAGATCCCCAAATGGGTATATGTCTTAGCCATATTAATCTCATCATTGTTTCTTTTATTCATTTTGAGTGCCTGTTGATAGTAGGTAAGTGCCAGAGAATCGTTGCCTAACTGTGTGTGGAGATTTCCAATATTGAGGTATGTTTTGCTTATTCGTGATGAATCGGAAGTTTTTAAACGCAACATTATGGATTCTTGGTAGTGCTGAATAGACTCAAGATACAGTCCCTCTGCTTTGTAAATAGCTCCAATGTTGTTGTAAATATTGGCCATTCCAATGGTGTCTCCAATTTTTTTGTAAGTCTCCAATGCTTTTGTGTATAGTTCACGTGCATCAGAAAGTTTATATCTTAAATACAGAATGTTTCCTTTATTTTTGTAGCTGGTAGCAATTTGTTTATAATTGTTCGATGATTTAGCCAAAGCCAATGCCTTATTTGCGTGAATTAATGCCGAATCGGTTTTTGTACGACTAAGCAGTAATGCAAGATTGTTATGTAGCGCTGCTCGTATGTTCGTATCCTCCGTTTTTTCCAATATTTTGCGCAAACTGTCGGCTTTTGCCAATTGTGCACTCACGGATACCCCAAAGGTTTGTAAAATGATAAAAATTGCAAATTGAATTATTATGGTTGCTTTCATCCGATTTCAGTTTTTGTTTTGATCATATCAGTAAGTTTGGTTTAGTTGGTTACTGGGGTAATTATCATTGGGCTTAGCCA
Source organism: Salinivirgaceae bacterium (assembly GCA_046482785.1). Taxonomy (GTDB): domain Bacteria; phylum Bacteroidota; class Bacteroidia; order Bacteroidales; family Salinivirgaceae; genus Salinivirga. The sequence goes on along the minus strand of JAWOEM010000036.1, from coordinate 401 downwards.
AAATACAAATTATTTTTCATTTCTGGCACTGATGGTGATGAAATATCGCCTATTTTCTATCGTTTATGCTATTGAAATGGTTTCGTTCCATATTTTAGTGTTCAATAGTATCAGCAAGAAAACCACCTGTTTTTGGGTGTGCCCAGTAATAAAACTTCAAGAACAAGGCTGGGACATTTTGAAAATCAAGGAGTTTACTTTCGTAAGTGACTGTTTTCAAAATGGTCATAACGCAGTTATTGGAGTTTTCTCATATATAACTTCTGTTCCAAAAAAGCACATACCAAGCCCATTATCGCCCGAAGACAATTTAGAATGCAGCCTATTTGTAATTTTACCTATGCAGGTACGACATCTTTTATGTCGACATTAAAATGCTTCATTGTTTTTCTGATTCGTTT
>JAWOEM010000352.1:0-5306 GCA_046482785.1 Salinivirgaceae bacterium | reverse complement strand
ACACCATTCAGGGAGGAATAAAATTCAGGCAAGATCTTGAATTTAACAAAAATACTACGCTCCTTGAACGCATGGAATCGAACGCTAATATTACCCGCAAACTTTTCAACAATGCAAAAACCGGTGGTGGTTATGTATTTGTTGGTGACGATTTATTCAGACCCGAAGTAGAAAACGAACACCGTATAATTCAATACTATTCATTCAGTTTTAAATTTGAAAAATTCCGATTAAGCAATCGCATTCGCAATGAACAACGCATAAGTGCCGACAGCTATAAAAACAGATTGCGCTATAGAATAGGCATTGATTTGCCACTAAATGGCGAGCAACTAAACAGCAAAGAGGCATATTTTGCAGCTTCCAACGAAGTACTGTCTACTTTTAATGCGCACTACGGCAAATTTGAAAATCGGTTTGGTGTTGGTGTCGGTTGGCAGATACAACAAAATAAAAAGATGCAGGTGCAACTGCAACACCGCATCTCATCAATAAGTACAGCAGACGAGTCGCACGCTATTTTTCTAGCTACAACCTTCTACTTTTCCAAATAAGGCAGACAAATATTTATCAAGCAATTCGTCCTACTAATATTCTTCTTTCCCCTCAAACTGTTTCCATTTATTGAAAGCAGCCAAAGCTTCGTCGCGCATGATATGCTCTGTATGAAGCTTTCGTTTTGTGTAATCGAGCTCCAATTCATCGTAAATAAAAGAATCGTCGAAACCGGCATCTTGGGCATCGGTTTTAGTTCCGGCAAAATATAACCGATCGAGGCGCGCCCAATAGATGGCTCCCAAACACATGGGGCAAGGCTCACACGACGAATAAATTACACACCCAGACAAATCGTAGGTTCCCAGCTTTTTTGTTGCCATACGAATGGCATTCACCTCGGCATGTGCGGTAGGGTCGTTGGTATTTGTCACACTATTGCCGGCTTCAGCTATTATTTCTCCGTCTTTTACAATTACAGCACCAAATGGGCCGCCGCCATTATCAATGTTTTGGACAGATCGCTGAATTGCTCTTTGCATTAACTCTTTATCGTTCATGTGTTTGTGATTTTAATCGTTACATTTTTAAATACATCAGATACCTTTTCGAAATCTACTAAGGTCTGTTCTTTACTTTTATGATTTCAGCACTTATACTTACGGCAATTTCTTTTGGAGTATGACTATAAATAGGCTCACCAATGGGCATATGAATATTTGAAATTTGCTTTTCGGCAAATCCCTTGGATTTTAATAACTCATGAATAGTGGTTACCTTACTCCTGCTCCCCATCATACCTAAATATTTAACCTTTTTCCCAACCATCTGCTCCAATACTTGCAAATCGTGCATGTGTCCTACAGTCATTATAACCACATACACATTTTCACCTTCGGGAACATATTTACCGGCATCTTCAAAGCGAATTACATGCTTTTCGTGGGCAAACGTATTGGCTTTCAAGGTCGAAATATCGTTGCGGTTATCAAAAACCTGAACGTAAAACCCCAGCATATTCAATAAATTACTCAAATCGACGCTAACATGCCCGCCGCCGAAAATATAAACTGCATTTTCTAACCCCACAGGCTCCGTATACTTCCAACCTTCAGCCGTTTTGGGGCTAAAAACAGCCTCCGAAACCGATTTTTCATTGGCCTCATACATAAGCCCCGCTTCACTTAACACCAGATTTCCTTTCCGCAGTGCACCAACATTTTTCTCCAGCGCCCGCACCGCATCCAAATCCTCAGCACCGAGCATTATAATGGCAAACGTTTGCTCGCCAGAGCAAATCATGCCGCTGCTATCTTCCTCTTCTTTACCTGTGTGCACTTGCCGCTTAATAATTGGTGTTGTTTGCTTTTCGCGATGCATTTTTTTTGCCATTTCTACAGCTGCATACTCAGCGCTTCCCCCGCCAATACTTCCGTGCAGCTCTCCATTATCGGCTACCGTCATTTTAAAGCCCACTTTCCCCGGACTACTCCCTTTGGTTTCTAAAATAACCATCAACGCTACGTTTCTCCCGGCAGCCAAATGCTTGTGGCAAAATGTCCAACTATTCATATTTCGCTATTTACCTGATAATTAATTACCTAATACATCAATCATAAAAATGTATCGATGAGGTCGGTCTATAAAGGTCGTCAAATTATAAATGCTAAAAACCTGCATTGTCCCCAAACCTGAAAGAATAACTGATTTTCAACTACTTACTTCCTTTAGAATATAGGTAAAAAAGTAGCTAAAAACCATATAAAACCTTTTTTATACCAAACTCAACCATAGCAAAGATAAAAATGATTTTGGGTTTTGCGATAATTGTTCATTTTGAACCAATGAAAATACAGAGCAACAAAGAATAAAAAACATTTTGCAATCCAACCCACATTGCTTCTAAGCAATAAAATAACAGAACAAGGAACAGTAAGCGCATCGAAAAAGAATTTTATAATACAAAAATACATTATTACATACGATTTTTCTATATTTTGCATTGGCACACATTCTTTTATCCTGAATAGTACCAGAAAAACATGATAAATGGTATATTTAAGGCTTGAACAATAAAAATAGAGAGAATATGAGTGAGGTATTTGCGAAAATAAACGAATTAGCAGAGAAATACAGCGATTACACTGCAACCAATTTATCGAAACTGATAAAAATAAAATCGTTAAGTCTACAGGAAAAAGACGTACAATTGGAGCTCAAGCGCCAAATGGAAGAGGCCGGATTTGACGAAGTACGCATAGACGGTTTGGGAAATGTGTTAGGAAGAATAGGCAATGGGAAAAAAATTCTGGCCATCGATGGACATATGGATACGGTAGATTTGGGACAGATGGAAAACTGGGACTTTGATCCGCTTGGAGGCGAAATTAAGGACGGTTTTGTGCATGGACGTGGATCTGTCGATCAGGAAGGTGGTTCGGCTGCATTTGTTACCTCGGGTAAAATTCTAAAAGAGCTTGGTTTTGATAAAGACCTGACCATATATTTTGTGGGGAGTGTTATTGAGGAAGATTGCGACGGACTTTGCTGGAAATACATTGTGGAAGAAGAAGGCATTAAGCCCGATTTTGCAATTAGTACCGAACCTACGAACCTTAATATTTATAGAGGTCACCGCGGACGCATGGAAATGAAAGTTCATTTTTATGGAACATCGTGCCACGGATCGGCTCCCGAACGCGGCGAAAATGCCATTTACAAAGCTGCCAAAGTAGCACTGGAAATAGAAAAACTAAACGAACGCATTAAGGACGATCCGTTTTTGGGAAAAGGAACTATCACCATTTCGGAAATCACATCGGGCAGCCCGTCACTTTGTGCTGTAGCAGATTATGCGGCATTTCACCTCGATCGCCGATTAACTTGGGGCGAAACAAAAGAATCGGCTGTAGCCGAAATTGAAGAGCTAATTAGCGGGATGAATGCGAAAGTTGAAGTATTGGAGTACAAAGAAACAGCATACACCGGCTTAGAGTACGGAATGGAAAAATATTATCCCACATGGAAAATAGAAGAAAATGCACCCATCGTTCAAACAGGCGTTAGTACTTTCAAAAAACTATTTGGCACCGAACCGAAAGTGGATAAATGGACATTCTCTACCAATGGCGTTATGATTAATGGCATGTACGGCATTCCACTTATTGGATTTGGCCCCGGAAACGAAGTTTTGGCTCATGCTCCAAACGAAAAAGTACCCATTAGCGATCTTGTTAAGGCAACCGCATTTTATGCTGGGTTTGCATACGAAATAGCCGAATAATTGAAACTATTAGTCTAAAATTCGGAAAATCAACGTATCTTTTAGGATGGTTTAAAAAGTTTAGAATCCGCAAGTTGTTGAAAAACACTTGCGGATTTTATTCCTGATACATGTAGTAGAATAATAAACAAAAAAACCAACACATATGAACATTGACAAAAAAATTGAGCAGCTAAAGCAAATAAAATCGGACTTGTTCCAAAAAGATTTCCTTCTCACCTGGGAGAAAAGCGATGCTGATTTAAAGGCCGTTTTAGAAATAGCCGACATATTAAAGGACATGCGTGCAGAAAACATTTCGCCACGCGTATTCGACACCGGGCTGGCCATTTCGAACTTTCGCGATAACAGCACACGCACGCGGTTCTCGTTTGCATCGGCCAGTAACCTGCTAGGGCTTGCCGTACAAGATTTAGACGAACAGAAATCGCAAATTGCACACGGCGAAACAGTGCGCGAAACAGCCAACATGATTTCGTTTCTATCAGATTTTATTGGCATACGCGACGATATGTACCTCGGTGAAGGAAACAAATACATGCGCGAAGTAGGTGAAGCCCTCGACGAAGGTGCAGCAACCGGGGTACTTCCCAATCGCCCGGGAATTGTAAATTTACAATGCGACATGGATCACCCAACCCAGTCGATGGCCGACCTGCTACACTTGCAAAAAGAGTTCGGTTCACTTGAAAACCTGAAAGGCAAAAAAATTGTGATGAGCTGGGCATACTCGCCAAGCTACGGAAAGCCACTCTCTGTGCCACAGGGAATTATCGGACTTATGTCGCGTTTTGGCATGGATATCGAATTGGCGCACCCCGAAGGATACGAACTAATTCCGGAAATAGTGGAAATGGCCGGAAAAAATGCAAAAGCCAGTGGTGGCAGCTTTAATGTGAGTCATAACATGAGCGAAGCCATGAAAGATGCCGATATTGTATACCCAAAAAGCTGGGCGCCCTACCACATAATGGAGGAACGCACAAAATTGCTTAAAAACAAAGACACAAACGGATTAAAAGACTTAGAACAGACATGCCTTGCTAATAATGCAAAACACAAAGACTGGGAGTACGACGAGGCAAAAATGAAACTCACCAAAAATCAAGATGCGCTTTACATGCACTGCTTACCAGCCGACATTTCAGGTGTTTCGTGCAAAGAGGGCGAGGTAAATGCTGATGTATTTGAAAAATATAGAATTAAAACCTATCATGAAGCAGGATTCAAACCATATATTATTGCTGCAATGATGTTTAGCAATAAATTTAAGAATCCGGCTGCTGTATTGAAGCAAATTCTGGAAAGAGACCGTAAAAGAGTCCTGCTTTAACCTACATTCCGCAAGAATATAAGTTAACGACAATATCGAAAAACATCCAGTTTAAGTTGCGCTTAAACTGGATGTTTTGCTTCAACTAATCCGCAAGCAACCTTGAATTACATGGTTTTTTGCATGCAAATTCAGAGTAGAAAATTCAAGCACATAAAAAAAGCTGATCGGCATTACCGGTCAGCTTTTTTTGTT
>JAWOEM010000263.1:0-4495 GCA_046482785.1 Salinivirgaceae bacterium | reverse complement strand
CCTGTCTATACGTCCAATTCGTTGGTTCTTTTTTGCGGGGTTCCAAGGCAATTCAAAGTTTATAAGAATATCTGCCACTTGCAGGTTTAAACCCGAACCTCCGGCCTCGGTAGAAAGGAACACTTTGCAATCGGGGTCGTTTTCAAACTTACTAATTAACTCGCCCCGATGCTTAACCGGTATGGTTCCATTCAACTCCACAAATTTCACATTATTCTTAAGCAGCACTTGTTTTAACAATTTATGCACCTTCACCCACTCCGAGAATATTATTATTTTCCGGTTTGAATGTTCAATATCCAGCTTCTCAGTAAGCATGTAGGTCAATTCTTCGAGTTTGGGCGAATCGTTGCTTTCTTCATCAATTAAATACGACGAATCGCACACCATACGCATACTGGTCAGCAACAGCATTATGCGCTGCATGTCAAACTGTGTTAAAAAGCGTTTATGCAAAACCTGCGATAATCCGCGGCTGTAGCTCCCGTGTAACTCTTTTTGATAGTCAGACAATTCTGTAGTAATTGTATGCTCTTGAATATTTGGCAACTGCTCAATTACATTGCGTTTTTCGCGTCGCAAAAGCACTTTTTGTAATTCCTCGCGTAACTGTTCCAGATTATAATACCCGTTAATTTTATTGTGCTTTGTAGGATCGAATAAACAATGTTGGTAGGAAAATTCCCACAAGGGCCCAAGAAAATGAGGATCGATGATACTCATGATTGAGAAAATATCAATGAGTCTGTTTTCGATTGGCGTACCCGTGATGACCAAAATATGTTTTCGTTCAAGATTTTTAATGGCGGCAGCGGTAAGCGTGGCGTAGTTCTTTACACGCTGCGCCTCATCAAGAATAAGAAAATCGATATGCGTACGATTTATTGCCCGCTGATCGCGTAAAACAGTTTCATAGTTCACAATTAGGAAATAACAAGGGCTTTTCCGATAACGAATGGCTCTTTCTTCGGGAGTTCCTTCAATAATTTCAGCATTCTCGCCGGTAAATTTTTCAATTTCTTTTTTCCACTGCGATTTCAGCGAAGCAGGACACACAATCAGCGTACGCTGAAAGCCCAATATTTTTTTCTTCATGATAGCCGCAGTAAAAGCCTGCATGGTTTTCCCAAGACCCATTTCATCGGCGATAATGGCACCACGCTTAAAAGTGGCAAAATGCACACCTTCTTTTTGATAGGGAAATAATTCAGCATTAATTGCAGAAAAATCAAGCTTTTCGGTTTGCGCAAGATGGGTGAGCATATCCGATTCAAATGCACGTTCTATCTTCTCTTTAACTTCCGGCCTTATTTTTATCCCGGGAAAAAACTCAGCCGCTTTCAAAAACCCAATAAATTCCTTATTCTTCTCAGGTTCAATAAATGACTGGGTTCCAAAGAATTTAGTTATCAGTTGCCCGGTTTCGGGATTCAATGTATGTGGATAGTGCCACGTAATTTTATACTCATTAAGTGGGTCTAAATAAACCTCAACAAACGGAAATGTTTTACTTAATCGATTGTACAGCAGCTTATTTCCTTTCAATTTGCTAAAAGCAAACATTATATGCTTTGTGGTTCCCAGTTTGTTAATGTAAGAGTCCTGGCTATCGCTGTAGCCGACTTCGTTTTCAAAGTCGCGCAAAAAAATTGTGTAGCGCGTACCTTTTTCATTTGTTAAAACATGGTCGCCAAATATATTATCGGCCCATTGAATTTTATATTCGGCATTAGATGCTTTCTGGCGGCGCTCTTCAAGCACACGATGAATCATACCCTCACGGGTATATTGTTTGTGTTCAATGTGGGCATCGGCTTCAAAATTTACGCATTCTTTTTCAAGTTGCAATAGTGCACAATACGCATACCGATTCCAATCCACCAATTCCTTATCGACATATGGCGTGAACCAACCCTTTGAATTGGATTCCAAGAGCACCCTTCTTGTTGTATTAAGTCGCTCAAGGTAAATAATAAAATCGCTTACCGAAGCAGACTGCGATAACACCTGACAACTGCCATTATTAAATAAAACTTCCCCAAACTTTTTTTCAATGGGGTGCATTTCTTCAGCAACCGCTTTGGTTTGCTGCGTAAGTATATCCTGAAATTCCATTTGTTTTTGCCTGCAATTAAGTGAAAATAGTGAAATAATAAAAAATTGCAAAAGACAACTTATTTCTTAAATTCTGCAAAGCCGAAATTCTACTTTGACACATTATAAAAGAATTACCAAAATCAACCCGGGTTGTCTAGCCCCTAAAAGGCTACGGGTTGATTTTTCGGCTTTCACCCTTTAGGGGCGACCCAAAAAAAGGCGAAAAATCAAACCCTTGGTTAAGCTCTTAAAGTAGGGCTAAATTCAAGGGGCAATTTCAATCTTCATTATCGGCCTCAAAGTCGAGTACAATGGAATTCATACAAAACCTCTTGTAGGTTGGTGGCGGACCATCATTGAAAATATGTCCCAGATGGGAGTCGCACCTTCCGCAAAGCACCTCTGTACGACGCATTCCATGGGAATTATCGGGGCGATACGCTACACTATTAGGCCTCGCTGCTTCAAAAAAACTGGGCCAACCGCAAGAGCTGGTGAATTTGGCATCGGAGCGAAACAGTTTATTTCCACACACTCCGCAATAGTATGTCCCTGTTGTTTCTGCATCCCAGTACTTACCGGTAAAGGCTCGCTCCGTCCCTTGTTCTCTCGCTACGTGGTACACCTCAGGCGCCAATATTTTTTGCCACTCTGCATTGGATACTTCAAGTTTTGATGTATCGGTGCGTGAGTAATATGGATTTTCTTTTTGATTCGGCATCGTGGTACTCTTTTTATTTGAATAGTTTATTCCGCCGTACAACGCAATCAATATAAGTAATGAAATATATTTTATCATACAGCATTTTCTTATAGAAACAGCTATAGAACGTGTTTGTTTGCAATTCTACAAAAAGGCATTTACACCTGACCAAGCAGTCGGGATGGCAACAATAATTTTCAACCGAAGGGAATCAAAAACTTTACGACAACAAGATAGCAAGCTGCTTGTGACAGCACAACTTTTGCGCTACCACAAACCTCGCTATTCATTACTGAAATATCATTCTTTCAACAACTTGTATAAGAGCGACTTATACAAACAATTTCAATTCAACCCGAAAAATTAGTTTCGCCTATGCTCGTGCTTCGAACTCGGTTCATGAATTTTCTCCGACTAAGAAACACCAACAACTCACTCAAAAAAAACTAAAAACAAAACATATCAAACCAAATCGGTTCAGCAGGAACATCATCTTACAGCCACAAGAATGTTAACACACTATCAACCAAACCAAAAACAAACCACACAATGCCAACACATAAGCAAACAATTTATAAGTTCAATTTTTTTTGTATATATTTGAAACGATCAAAAACTTTAAAGAATTTGCAATATGACTGATTCAAAGCAAAAAGAAGGCTACATTGTCTTTTGCAACACAAATATCGGATCGAAAAGTGAGCACTTTGCTCCATACTTAATACAAGAAAACGGAGAGAGCATTCCTGTTTTTTTCAAAGATGACAATCCGTTTGAAAACAATGCACTGACAAAGCATCACCTCCGCTTTTGTGCTGTTAAGGGAGCAATGGACGATAAAAATGAAACATTTATTATTTCAAATGTGACTAAAAGACAAGACCCATATAAGAACACCAGCAAACAAGAAACAAACGACGAACCAGTGCAATAAACATCATCGAACATGAATAATTTTTGTGAAGAGTGCGGAAACAAGCTAACACCCGATGACCTGTTTTGTGAGCAATGTGGAGCAAAAATTCCACAAAGCAAACCGGCAGATGAAGTACCATCAACCCCAACATCAGAAAACAAGGAAGACTGTACGTTCAGTTTTTTCGAAAACCGAAGCACAAAAGCAACCCCGGAGCCCGGCGCCTATTACGGCATTATTCTAACAAACTTTCAGAAAATAGGAGCAACAGCCGGTAAGGCAGCTAGCACAGAACTGAAACAGAACCTTCTGAAATACATTAACGAGCTAAAGAAAATAGGAATAAACTATCTGGTACTCGATGCGGGCAACAATCATTTTAAAAACTTATCGAAGCCCAACTGGAAGCGCCACGTAAATCTTTTACGCAAAGCAACCAACAAGATTAGCAAACAGTTTAATGCCGACACGCGTTTCCTGCTAATTTTAGGCGGGCACGAGATTATTCCAATGCCGGTATTCGAAAACCCGACAGCGGCAAAAAGCAGCGACAAAGATGTTGATAGCGATCTCCCCTACTCCACATTATCGGTAGGCAATCCGCTGGAAGATGCAACAGCCAGAGAACCACTTTTACCCGTGGGGCGAATACCAACCGGCAATAAAGTGGACATAAATTACATTAGCGCGACCGTGTTGCGGGCGCCGTAGATGATCCGGCTGAACATGTCGCGGCCAAGCTGATCGGCCCCGAGTAGCATGTTGTTATCCGCCGGTGC
>JAWOEM010000257.1:0-3336 GCA_046482785.1 Salinivirgaceae bacterium | reverse complement strand
CCCCATGCCTCGATCGCCCAGAGAGGCGACGACAGCAGCCAACGCATCGACGTCGGCAAAGCCGAGATTCGCCCCCTGCCCCGCCAGCGGATTAATGGCGTGTGCCGTACACTTTTCTCTTTATCCTCATCTTTTACAACAAGGTAGCTCACTAAATCAGATGCCCCGGAACCACTTAGCAAAACATTAATTTTCCCTTGCGAAACCGCATTGAAAATTCGGGCCGAAACGCCATAATTTTGTTGCATTCCGTGGCCTACAACACCAATCAGTGAAACATTTTTCACAATCGAAATTTCTTTCACGGAAGAAAATCCGGGTTGCTGCATTATTTTCAGCGCTTCATCAGCGGCACTCTTTTCCAAAATCAGGTTAATGGAAACCTGGGAAGTAATCACCGATTTTATATTAATACCTGCGTCGTTCAGGCCCGATGTAACTTTTGCCAGAATCCCCGGTTTCAAACCAACACCCGGTCCGTTTAACCGGAGTAGTGAAATATCGTCGGTACAGGCCACACTTTTCACTATCTGATTTTCAATATAAGTTTCAGTATTAATTACTGTATCGATTCTGCCGCTGGTAGTACTGCTATTCAGTACTTCAATCGGAATATGATCATGTTCGAGGGGCTCAACAGTACGGGGGTGAAACGAATAATGATCGAAATAGGCCAGTTCACTGGCTTCAGCATAAGTCAGCCGCTCTATGCGTGGTGAGCCGGGAACAATAGCGGGGTCGGCCCGCTGGAAATCGAAGTCGAGCCCCCATAACTGTAGTTTTGGAATTTTTAATGCGTAGGTAAGAAAAGCGGCTGTATAATCGGCTGCTGTTTTTCCGGCACGTGCAATTTTACCTTGTTTGGTTATCCCAAACGAACCGGGAATGAGATAAACACCACCGGACAATGATTGCAGTTTTGAGGAACTTACCGAAAGATAGGTGGCATTCCCAAAATCGGGTGTAACAAAAAACTCGTAATCCTCAGGCCAGATTATTGTTATTGCAACACCTGATTTTTGGAATTGCGTTTTTAAAATTTCAACGGTTAACTTTTCACTGAAACTTTTAACCTGATCGCTTAATGCCTCGGAGTAATCTCCAATTAAACCAATGCCTTTCAGAATATTGCTGTATTGCTCCACAAGATTTTGGTAACCTTGCGTTGGAGATTCACCGGTATTGTTATAAAAAACCAATTCGAATTGCCGGGCAACTTCACCGGTTTCTGATTTATATACCTGAGTTATATTATTCTCCACTATTTGGAGTAATTCGGGAACTGCAGACGAAACAATAAAATTCCGGCTTTGGAATTGGCTTAAATATTCAATTAAATTTTTTATTGATGAAGCATTTCCTGCATTGCTTCCTCCAAATCGAATAACTTTATCCGACATAATATTGAAATGTAAAAGTAAAACTTTGATTTTATTAACGCTGAAACGAATACGCCTCCAATCAATGAATTATCACTGAATGAAGGCTAGCGCATAGACATAAAAACCGACGGTAAAATGAATCCGCTGGCATTGACTGGCGCCATTGCTTTAGAAGTAATATTTTGAAAAACTAAATTCATTTTTACCGATTTTGTCTGCCACAAATATAAATTGAATTTTTAAACATCCAAACTTATCTGGAATGAGTTTAGATAAAAATAACATTAAAGACCATTCCATTTAAAATTCGACTGGAAATGAACAAAATTCGGTTTAAAAGGTTAAAAAATCAGGTTTAGCAAGTGAAATAAAAACAATCGCTTTAGTTTTATTTAAACTCAATTAACTTTGCATTTCATAATTATACATAATTTATTACCATGAGTTATAATTTACTTCAAGGGAAAAGAGGGATAATTTTCGGAGCACTGAATCCCGACTCCATTGCATGGAAAGTAGCCGTAAGGGCTCATGAGGAAGGAGCAACGCTAACGCTTTCGAACACCGAAGTCGCAATGCGCATGGGCGAAACGCAAAAACTGGCTAAAAAGTTAAATACTGAGGCTATTTCTGCCGATGCAACAAATGTAGATGATCTGAATCAGCTATTTACCAAATCAATGGATATTTTAGGAGGAAAAATCGATTTTATCCTCCACTCCATCGGAATGTCGCCAAACGTGCGGAAAGAGAGGCACTACACTGACCTGAACTACAATTACCTTGACAAAACACTGGATGTTTCAGCCATCTCGTTTCATAAAGTATTACAAACTGCGCGCAAACTGGATGCAATAAATGAATGGGGGTCGGTAGTAGCTCTGTCGTATGTTGCGGCACAGCGTTCATTTTTCGGTTATAACGATATGGCTGATGCCAAAGCCCTGCTCGAATCAATTGCCCGCAGTTTTGGTTACATATACGGGCGCGAACGAAATGTACGCATTAATACCATTTCGCAGTCGCCTACTAAAACCACAGCAGGAAGCGGTGTGAAAGGTTTCGACCGTTTACTTGATTTTGCCGAGCGCATGTCGCCCCTTGGCAATGCAACAGCCGACGATTGTGCCGACTATTGCATCACGCTGTTTTCTGATTTAACCAGAAGGGTAACCATGCAAAACCTCTTCAACGACGGAGGTTTCTCCAGCATGGGAATGAGCCTGCGAGCACTTCAGCAATATGAAAAAGGATTGCATGAAGATTGCGAATGTGGCCCTGCTGCCGATGAGCATTTATACGATTAAATAATGAATTTTCATTCAAAGCCATTAATTTGTAAATCAAAAACTTTTACCTATTTTTGCCGCCGGTAATTTTAAGCCGTTGTTATTGAAAGCAATGCTGCGGATTAAACATGGAATAACTTAACGATTTATAAAATGTATTTAACACAGGACAAGAAAAAAGAAATTTTTGCCAACTATGGCAAAGATGAAACCGACACAGGAAGCGCCGAAGGACAGATTGCACTGTTCACACACCGTATCAATCATCTTACCGGCCACCTGAAAACCAACAAAAAAGACATCAGTACACGCCGTGCGCTTATTAAACTTGTTGGTAAAAGGCGCCGTTTGCTCGATTATTTAAAAAGCAAAGACATTGAACGATATCGCGCAATCATTGAAAAACTGAAACTGCGTAAATAAAAAATTAAAAAAAAGGCAATGCAGTGTATTGCCTTTCTTTTTTGTATATTGCAAAACCTCACCACCCATTGTAATTTATTTAATTATTTGATTTTATTTTAGACGTTATGGTAAATGCAACATTAAAAACAATCGAACTGGCAGATGGCAGATCGATTACCATAGAAACCGGCAAACTGGCCAAGCAGGCCGATGGATCGGTAGTAGTGAGGATGGGTGAAACCATGGTGCTGGCAACCGTT
>JAWOEM010000398.1:0-12282 GCA_046482785.1 Salinivirgaceae bacterium | reverse complement strand
CTCCGATACAAAAGTTGATTTATCGCACTTGAAATCAGGAATATACTATTTGGCATTTCACATTAACGACGAAGTACACATGAATAAGTTAGTCATTAAATAAAGCTTCAGTAGGAATATTCATACACAAGAAAGCCGCCCAAATGGGCGGATTTCTTTTTGTCAAAAACTAATTATTATTGAAGAAACTTTCGAACTAATTTACGGTACTTGCGCTTATGTGAAAGCATAGCAGGGTGCTTCCCTTTCTCAAAAATCTCCAAAGTGCTATTTGGTAAAAAATCATTCACAAGCTTCATTTTTTCTACTGCGCGGGGAATCAAATTATCGTTGGAAAGAACAGTAAGTAAAACAGGAACATTTGTCTCCTCCAACGAATCGAACCAAGCCATTTTATGCTCCGCAAAATGCAAAATATGACGCGAATCACTTGCCAATACATCTGCCCAATCTTTGCCATGTAAATAATTAAAAAACATACGGAAAAAATGATGTCTGGCCGTTCGTTCGCGTTCCTTAATAAAACTACGAGCACGATCTGGCGTTATGGCCAGTCCCTCAAAACTATCGGCAATTACGGCCATTACATTCAAATCATCATCTTGGGCAAGGTGTATACCTATAATTGCGCCACCGTTTGTTCCCATTACATTTACTTCTGTAATATGAATAGCGAGTAACGCTTTTTTTATTAGAAATGCACTGTACTGCCAAAAGTCGCCCTCAAATTCATGAATGCGATCACTTCTTCCGTGCCCGGGAAGGTCAAATGCCAACACCCTAAAATACTTACTATAGTATCTTATTTCGGTTTTCAACATTTTAGAAGCCCCACCATTACTATGTAAAATAACCAATGGAGTCCCCTTCCCTCTCTCATTATAAAATAGCCTTATGTTTTTAACTGTTAAATACGGCATTGTAGCTTAATTAGAGATGTTAGCATAAAAACCTTAACCAATAAATCAACTTAATCCGTAAGCATATCACATTTTTTATGCTTGAGATTTTGGGTAATATACGCTATTTTCACCAATTCCGCAAAAAAAGAAAAAATGAGTACGCAATTATACTGTGATTTTATGGTTCATACTGTAAATTTTGATTCGACTTAAATGCCATTTAATATATTTACATCTTTTTATATTAATATCTTAAACAATTTTTTACTACGGGTGTTAGAATATTAGATTTAAAAACACTAAAAATAAATATTATGAGTTTCAAATTACCAGATTTACCTTACGATTTTGGCGCATTAGAGCCACATATTGATGCAAAAACCATGGAAATTCATCACGACAAACACCATGGCGGCTATACCACCAAACTAAATGCAGCGGTTGAGAAAGAGAATATAAGTAGTAGCAACATTGAAGAAATCCTATCCAACGTATCGAAATACAGCACCGCTGTAAGAAACAACGGAGGAGGCTACTATAATCACAATTTATTTTGGGAAATATTAAGTCCCAATGGTGGTGGAAATCCAACCGGAGACTTAGGGAAAGCAATTGAAAACACATTTGGATCCTACAAAAAATTTAAAGATGAATTTTCGAATGCCGCAGCAACCCGCTTTGGTTCCGGGTGGGCATGGTTAGTAAAAGAAAACGGCAAATTAAAAATTGGTAGTACGCCCAATCAGGACAACCCACTTATGGACATTTCAGATTTTAAAGGCACCCCTATCATTGGTTTAGATGTTTGGGAACACGCTTACTACCTCAAATACCAAAACAGAAGACCCGAATACATTGAAGCATTTTTTAATATTATTAATTGGGAAAAGGCAAACGAACTTTATAAGGCATAATCAGCCATTCTGGATTTTCTTAAAAGCATCAAAAGATAAACATACCCATATTTGGAATGATTCTTAATTAAAGGCATCATCAAACAAGATGATGCCTTTTTTGTTTTAAATGGCGAAAGAACAGAATCATTAAAAAAGAATCATTATGTCATTTGAATTACCAAAATTACCGTATGCTAACGATGCATTAGCACCACACATTAGTGAAAATACATTAAACTTTCACTATGGAAAACACCATAAAACCTACGTAGACAAGCTTAATGGCTTGGTAAAAGGTACAGAATTTGAAAATGCCGATTTAGAAACGATCATCAAAAAAGCAGATGGTGGAATTTTTAATAATGGTGCACAAGTGTGGAATCACACTTTTTATTTTGAGGCATTAAGTCCAAAAGCAAAGGCTAAACCAGATGGAAAACTTCTGGAAGCTATTGAGAATACCTTCGGAAGTTTCGACCAATTTATTGAAGATTTCTCCAACGCAGGTGCAACACTATTCGGTTCCGGATGGGTATGGCTTGTAAAAAACAACAAAGGTGCACTGGAAATAATGCAGGGAGCCAACGCCGAAAACCCAATTAAGGATGGTTATACTCCCATTTTGACCATGGATGTATGGGAACATGCATACTATTTAGATACCCAAAATGCACGTCCGAAATATATCGAAAACTTTTTTAAAGTACTCGATTGGGGAATAATTGAAAAACGTTTCTAATTAGGGCGCACAAAAAAACGCCGATAGTTAATTTTTGACAGTACCTACAAATATATTTTATTTATTTTTTTTCCTGAAAATCAGGCTATAACATTATAATCAGCAACATTTAAGAAAAAATATTTGGAGGAAAAGAAATAATCACTTACATTTGTGATGCAACACCGCAGCCAACTTTCTACGGCAGCGGTCAATTGCGAGGGGTAATATAAGCTGTTTTCATGACTTGTTTTTGGGGGTGGTCTTCGTGACCACCCTTTTTCATTATCGCTAAAAATTCGAACCACCATTTCACACCTATAATCTGCAAACATTTATTTTTTCTTCAAAATGCTTGGAGAATTTAGTTTCCCCCAGACTAAGAGATTGTGCTGAAATAACCAGCGGTTTCAACTTGCTTTATTGCCTTTAACTTCCTTGAAAATTCATTAAATCTACATTTTTTAAAAAGTAAAATTCTCGTAGTTACGTAATAGTTTATAGGAAATGACTGTTTGCACCATATTGTTTTTTACGAACGGTAAATCAATAATTCAAAACGCAACTCAATTTCCAGCTTCTGTGCGTGCGGATTTCTGCTTGCACCGGAACCTGCAGATTTTGAAAAAAAACCAAAATCCACAAGCCCCCGAAAAATTAAATCCTTGCGGAATTTGGAAAAAACAGAAAAACATTCCCGTTTTGGCACAGGCTTTGCTTTTATTCGAATGCAACACCGCAGCCAACTTTCTACGGCAGCGGTCAATTGCGAGGGGTAATATAA
Source organism: Salinivirgaceae bacterium (assembly GCA_046482785.1). Taxonomy (GTDB): domain Bacteria; phylum Bacteroidota; class Bacteroidia; order Bacteroidales; family Salinivirgaceae; genus Salinivirga. The sequence continues at coordinate 8,982 of JAWOEM010000398.1, read as the reverse complement.
GCTGTTTTCATGACTTGTTTTTGGGGGTGGTCTTCGTGACCACCCTTTTTCATTATTGCTAAAAAATTCGAACCACCATTTCACACCTATAATCTGCAAACATTTATTTTTTGTTCAAAATGTTTGGAGAATTTTGTTTCCCCCAGACTAAGAGATTGTGCTGAAATAACTTGACTGTTTCAACTTGCTTTATTGCCTTTAACTTCCTTGAAAATTCATGAAATTCACATTTTTTAAAAAGTAAAATTCTCGTAGTTACGTAATAGTTTATATGAAATGACTGTTTGCACCATATTGTCTTTTACGAACGGTAAATCAATAATTCAAAACGCACCTCAATTTCCAGCTTCTGTGCGTGCGGATTTTTGCTTGCACCGGAACCTGCAGATTTTGAAAAAAAACCAAAATCCCCCTCGAAAAATTAAATCCTTGCGGAATTTAAGAAAAAACAGAAAAACGTTCCCGTTTTGGCACAGGCTTTGCTTTTATTCCACTGCAACACCGCAGCCAACTTTCTACGGCAGCGGTCAATTGCGAGGGGTAATATAAGCTGTTTTCATGACTTGTTTTTGGGGGTGGTCTTCGTGACCACCCTTTTTTGTTGCAAACATTTACGAAAGATAATTGGCGCACATATGCAATAACGGATAAGTTGAAGATATTTTCGTTTCTAGCAAGACAAAAAATTGTGCGCATAGCAGCGTTCTAAAACCCTTTATCAAAGCAGATAAAAATAGAAAGGTCAATACTTGGCTAACCGGGTTATGCTTTACGTGAAGTTAGTAGACTTTCACACCTGAAATATAACTTTCTAAAACACTAACCTCAGGCACTTTCATAATATCGATATCCATAATATCACTATCGAGAACCACAAAATCGGCTTGTTTTCCCGGTTCTAAACTACCTTTTCGTTCCTCTTCAAAAATACTTCTTGCCGCCCAAATGGTCATAGCTTTGAGCGCCTGCATGCGTGTCAACCTGTTTTCAGTTTGAAAACCACTATCGGGAAATCCACTGAAATCTTTCCGTGCTACAGCGGCAAAAAAACCGTAAATTGGATTGATGTGCTCAACCGGAAAATCGCTTCCGTTACAAAGCCACCCATTCTGTTTTAATAGCTGTTTATAAGCATAAGCTCCCGTCATGCGCTCCGAGCCTAGTCGGCTTTCAGCCCAATACATATCGCTTGTGGCATGGGTAGTATTTACGGCTGGTACAATATCGTATTTGCCAAATAGCTGAAAATCATCGGGGTGAATAACTTGAGCATGCTCAATTCGCCACCTACGATCGTTATTCCCCTTTAAAACCGTTCCATACTTTTTAAGTATCAAGCGGTTGGCTGAATCGCCTATTGCGTGCGTGTTAACTTGATAGTTATGCGTGTAAGCAAATTCCAATATTGAATCGAATACAGGCAACTCTTCGAGTATAAGACCATTATTATCGGGATCATCGGTATATGGCTCTAACAAGCAAGCTCCACGCGACCCCAAAGCTCCATCGGCAAATAGTTTGATGGATTTCACATGCATTTTTTCTGTTCGGTAAGCTCCATTGCGCACAAATGATGTAAAGTTTTGCTCAGTTGGTTGCAACATGGCATAAACTTGCATGGCCAACTGCTCATTTTTCTGAAGCGAGTCCATAAACATTACTTCATTATAATTCAAACCAGCATCGGCAACAGTAGTAAGACCGACACTATAGCAAGCATTTGCACCTTTATGCAAGAGTTTTTCTTTATCTGTTCTGCTTAATTTTGGAACCAACTCCATCAATTGTTCCATTGCTCTATCGATTAATATTCCGGTTGGGTCACCGTTTTCGAGCAGCACCTCTCCGCCTCTAATTTTGGTGCTTGCATTAATGCCGGCTATTTCTAAGGCCTTCGAGTTTGCAATTGCGGCATGCCCATCAATCCGACGAAGGAAAACCGGCTTATTTGGAAATAATTTGTCAAGGTCTCGCTTATGCGGAAAAACCGGATCTGGCCAGTTATTCTGATCCCAACCACGCCCTGTCACCCACTCCGGGTTATTCTCTTCATCCCATTTTCGAAGTCGATGGAGCATATCGTCGTAAGATTTCGTGCCCCTCAGATCGATTTCACTAAGGGTCATACTATATCCATAAAAATGGCAGTGCGCATCAATAAACCCAGGGTAAATACTTTTCCCATGCAAATCAATTATACTATCAGCATCATAGATTTTTGCCAACGACTGATCGCCTACCGCTACAATTTTCCCATCGGCCACAGCCATGGTTTCAGCAACCGAAAATGAGCTGTCTACAGTATAAATTTTTCCATTGACAAATAAAAAATCAACTTGTTTCTTGGAATTGCAGCTACTAAAGACAAATGAAATGATAACGAACATTAAAAGTGTTCGCATAAAAACGCTACCGAAGTGATACCGATTTTGAGAGTAAGTATTAAACGCAAAAAGCTTCATTTTCAAATTACTCAAGCTCGCCCTTTTAGCTCCTATTAGGGAGTTTTCTAATATTTCTAATGATCTTTTAGATGCACTAGGTATGTTATTTTTCATTATCAATGGATTAAGTTTATAAAAATAGAATGTTCCAATACAGTCAATTTATTAAAAGAAAAATACAAACAGTTAATGTAATACCTAAGTTAAGCGGCTTGAACTCAGAAAAAGCGCTTTTATTTAGGTATAATTCCTATTATTAATTTGTCCTGAAAACAAATCTGTCAATTTGATTCAAAGTTAGAACAATGCAAAAGAAAACGCATTATAAACACGTGGGAAAATGAAAAGTTCCGTCTATTATTCAACAAACCATAAACTCAACCAAAAGTTGATAAGGAAGTAGTTCGACACCTATAAATTCAGGTCAGAAACAGCATCAAAAAATATTTGAACAAATTGTCGCCCGAAATAGTTAGCTGTATAAACAGGACATATAAAGGAACTTATTCTATGAATAAATTGCATTTTTTTCATAAAACATTCTGACGGAACGTTTTTATCGGCCTACCGAAAAAAGACTTTCGCTCTATTTCAAATTATAAAATAGACGGAGGTTTAATTTGCAATAATTCAACAAAATTAAACCCCATCAATGTCGACTCAATTAGACAGAACTCAAAAAAACAAATAATAAATGATTGCATTTGCATTAGCGCTTAGTATGCTATGGACGTTTACAGATAGCACAAACAGCAACGAATCTCCAATTAATCAAAACATAAATAAAATGTATACATACACACTACCCAAAGCCGGTAGCATAAAACCACAAGGCTGGATAAAAAATCAACTTAAAAATGACTTAAATGAAGGCTATATTGGTCATTTCCATAAAGTTCACCCAACAGTAACACACAATTTATTTACGGAACAAAACCGAAAAAGCAAACGCAAATTATCGATGCGCAAAGAGTGGTGGAGCGGCGAACACGAAGGCTACTGGAAAGATGCCATTGTGCGCATGGCCTTCCTCACAAACGATAGTTCGTACATTGAAAAAGCTCACCAATGGATGGATACAATTATTATGAATACAGGTGCAGACGGATACATCGGGATTTATGAGAATTGTGAAGCTCCGGGCTGTAGGTTTAAACACGTTCATGGTAACGGCGAATTGTGGACAACCAGCCGTATTATTATGGCCATGTTGGCCTACTACGAATACACCGCAGATGAGCACGTTTTATCGGCGGCAGAAAAAGCCGTTCAACTTATTATGGATAAATATAAAGAGCTCAACTACTTTGCGGTAAACTCACGCGGTGGAGGTGTTAGTCATGGTATTGGCTTTTTCGAAAATTTAGAATGGCTTTACCGGATAACGGAAAATGAAGACTATTTAAAAGCTGCACTAAAGCTATATACTGATTTCAATAACGGAAATGTGCGCGACGACGATTTACAAACTCAAAATTTATTAAAAAAAGATGTTTATTTCCAAAAGCATGGCGCTCACATTGCAGAGGGACTATTTGTTCCTCAGTTTATTGCATCGATTAGTGATGATGTAAGATATCAGCAGGCAGCAAAAAACACGATGGAGAAACTTGAATACCACCTTACGCCCAGTGGCGCCATGCGATGCGATGAATGGATTAAAGGAAGGAAAGGAACCGCCGATGAACGTTACGAATACTGTGGCATAACAGAAATGGTTAGTCCACTCAATACCATTACGGCCTTAACGGGCGATACCCGCATAGGCGATAAAATTGAAACCATGGTATTCAATGCCGCACAAGGCTCGCGTTTTCCTGTTCTCAAAGGGCTCTCGTACCTAACCAGCGACAACCGCATTAAAATAAACCATCAGGAAATAGCCAAACGCCAAAGCTACGATGCCTCTCACCTGGCAGCCGCCTGTTGTGTACTTAACGGAGCCCGCCTAATGCCATATTACGTGGAAGGAATGTGGATGAAAATGACCGAAAAACCGGGCATATTGGCTCAACTATACGGCCCATCGGTGTTTGAAACAAACTTTGACGGAACCAAAGTAAAAATTGAAGAACAAACCAACTATCCGTTCGAAGATAAGGTGAAATTTATTGTTCATACAGCACAGCCTGTAAGCTTTTCGTTTGCATTACGCAAACCACATGGCACCGAAACTGCCGAGCTTTATGCTCCGAAGGGCTCACAAATAGAAGAAAATAGCAATCAATGGATTATTGAACATACTTGGAACAACGGTGATACCATTAATATTGACTTTAATTTCGAAATAAAAACCCACAAGCAACCAAAACAAAAACCGTAAAAACGAGCGGCGCCTACATAAAAAGGGGGGCTCTGGTATATGCCCTACCATTTGACTACAAAATAAAAAAAACAAAAGAACACCGAAACAGTGGCTATTATCGCTACAAAATTAAAGCAAAAGACAAATCCAACTGGAAGTTGGGCATCGATACATCTGAACCAATGGAGCACATTATTGTTGAAAAAAATAGCGATGAATTTCCATGGGATGCATCTCCTACAAAAATTCGGGCAACACTAATCGATAAACGTAAGAATGCAACAGAACACACACTTGTACCCATGGGAAATACAATTTTTCGAAGGGTAACATTCTCTGTAATCACTAAATCTAAATAAAATGAAAGAAAAGCTAAGTATTATTATTTGTTCGTACAACGAAGAATCAACCATCGAAAATGTGGTAAAAAAATGCATTGAGTATAATCCTGAAAGCGAAGTAATAGTAGTAGACGATGGTTCGGAAGATAAAACGCCTGAAATATTAGAAGAAATTGGCAAAACACGAAAATTCAACCTCATCAAACTTGAAGAAAACCACGGAAAAAGTAATGCAATGGTAGTTGGAGTAGAAAATGCTTCGCGCGATATTATTCTCTTTTTCGATGCCGATGTGAGTGGAATAAAAGCGAAACATTTCGATCAGCTGGTTGAGCCTTTGGTCGATAAAGAAAATGAAGCAGACATGGTGTTGGGTTCGCCTTCCGAAACACTGATCGATTATCGGGTAAATCCGTTTAAAAGTTTAACCGGCGAACGCGCCCTATATAAAAAAGATATTAAACCCATTTTGGAAGACATACGCGATATTCGGTTTGGAGTAGAGACGTACATAAACCTTTATTTTCAGGCACATGGAAAACGAATTAAATACACCTTACTGGATGGCTTAACACACCCGACAAAGTATGATAAAGTATCGGCAGGCCAAGCCACCAAAGAATTTTTCGATGAAGGCAAGGAAATTGCGGTAACTTTGCTCAATAATTATGATTTAATAACTAAGCGCATCAGTAATTCTTTTGAAGAGCAAGGTAATACAATAAAAGAAAAGTTTAAAACCCTTCAGGATGAAATTAACGAGCGCATACAGGTGCTATTAGGTAATAATGGGTAAGAAAAGAATAATCAGGTCGTTAATCTTCCTTATAGTAGGAGCAATAATATTTTGGTTAGTTTTTAGAAACACAAATTTAGCCAGCTTACAGGGTATACTCACGCAAATTAAATGGCAATGGGTTGCCCTGTCTGTTTTATTCAATTTAATGAGTCAGTACGTCAGGGCGCTCAGATGGAAAAGCCTATTTGCCCCCATGCAATATAAGCCCGGCATTGTAAACTTATTTCTTTCAGTTATTATTCTCGCGTTTACAAACCAAGTAATACCGCGAGGTGGCGAAATTGCACGGTTAGGAATAATAAACAGGTACGAAAAAATTCCGGTGGCAAAGCTTCTGGGTACCGCTTTGGTTGAGCGCCTTACCGATCTGATTATTCTTATTATGATATTTGGAACATTGGTGGTTCTAAAGTTTTCCCTTTTCATGGAAATTGTTGAATTGCCACAAATTAACCTACAGCAAATAAGTATGCAAAAAATTGCCATTTCAATTGGCATTGCTATTTTACTGATAATTATAGGCATCGTCATTATAAAACGCTACAAACTTATTTCGAAATTTAACGGTAAAATAAAGAAAATCGGAAAAGAAATAAAGGAAGGCTTTTGGAGTCTTTACCACATCAAAAACAAACCACTCTTCTTTGCACAATCCATACTTATATATGTTTTGTGGTTACTGATGCTTTACGTGCTTTTATTTGCACTACCCGCTACGGCCAATTTGGGATTCGAAGCGGCCATATTTACTTTTGGATTGGCTACTATGGCCTTTCTCCTGCCAATACAAGCAGGCATGGGTGCCTGGCACTTCTTAGTTATCCAAAGTTTACTACTTTTCAGTATTGATGTAGAAACAGGAAGGGCATTTGCACTTATGGCACATACAGCTACAAATTTAATTTGGTTACCAATTGGAGCCATTGCATTTGCACTACTGCCAATAATAAACAATTCAAAAGATACGAAGTCGGCAAGTAAGATTGCATCATCACACTAATTTTACGACTAATACCTAAATTCCGCAAAAATTTAATATTTCAGGATGAAAATACTTGCGGAATTCTGGGTAATAGCAACATTATTCAAGAGACATTAAGCAATCATTATTCTATCAAAGTTTTCTTAATCAGACTCTCCAATGTGTCAGCAAGTGTACATTTCCGTACACAAAAACATGTATATTTCTACAGATTAGTAAAAGTAGACATCATTCGTTATTTTTGTTTCTTAATATTAACTAAAAATCTTCTACCGTGAAAAGAGTAATTTACACAATTTTAGTATCCGGACTGTTGTTTAGCGCATGCAGCCAAGGTGAAAAAGAAACGACGAAAGACAATCCGTTTTTCAGTGCTTTCGATACACCGTACCAGGTTCCCCCATTCGACAAAATTGAAAATGCACACTACATGCCAGCATTTAAAAAAGGAATGGCCGAACAAAAAGAGGAAATAAAAGCCATTGTTGAAAACACCAACGAACCAACATTCGAAAACACAGTTGAAGCGCTGGACAACAGTGGAATGATGCTTCGCAGAGTTAGTTCAGTATTCAGCAACCTGAAATCGTCTGACACAAACGATGAATTACAGGCCATTGCAAAAGAGGTTTCGCCATTAAAATCGAAACACTACGACGACATTAATATGAATGCCGACTTATTCCAGCGAATTAAGAAAGTATATAATAAAAAAGATGAGTTAAATCTCAACGGAGAACAAACCAAGCTTTTAGAAGACACTTACAAAAAATTTGTTCGTAACGGGGCCAACCTACCCGAAGATAAGCAAAATGAGCTACGCGAGGTAAACAAAAAGCTTTCGAAGCTTTCGCTTGAATTTGACAACAACCTGTTGGCAGAAACAAATAACTTCCAGTTGTATATCGACAACGAAGAGGATTTAAAAGGATTACCCGAATCTATTCGTCAATCGGCAGCCATTGCAGCCCGCGAAAGTGGCAAAGATGGACAGTGGTTATTTACACTTCAAAAACCAAGTCTGATACCATTTTTACAGTTTTCGGAAAAACGCGAACTACGCGAAAAGCTTTACACGGGCTATATAACGCGTTGCGACCATGGCAATGAATACGACAACAAAGAGATTCTGAAAGAGATGGTTGCTTTACGCATTGAGAAAGCCAACCTTTTAGATTTTGAAACCTATGCCAAATACATTTTAGACAATCGCATGGCCAAAACACCTGAACGCGTATTTAACCTACTCGATAAACTGATGAAAGCTGGAAACGGAGTGGCCAAAAAAGAACGCGACGAAATGCAACAAATGATTAAAGCCGATGGTCATAGTTTTAAATTAAAACCTTGGGATTGGTGGTTTTACGCGGAAAAATTAAGAGCAAAAAAATATAACTTTAACGAGGAATCGTTACGCCCATATTTCGAGCTCAATAACGTACTCGAAGGAATGTTTACGGTTGCAAACAAGCTTTGGGGAATTAAAATGAAGGAACGCACAGACTTGCCTACTTACAACAAAGAAAACAAAGTATTTGAAGTAACTGAAGCCAATGGCGACCATATTGGAATTCTTTACATGGACTTCTTTCCGCGTGCCAGCAAATCGTCAGGCGCATGGATGAACTCATTCATGAAACAACACACCAAAGACGGTAAAAAAGTTGCCCCGGTTATTTCAGTAGTTTGCAACTTCTCGAAACCAACAGGCGACAAACCTGCCCTGCTTAACTTCGACGAGGTTTCAACACTGTATCACGAATTTGGTCATGCCCTGCATGGTTTACTTTCAGACTGCACATACTACGGTCAGTCGGGAACAAGCGTATCGCGCGACTTTGTAGAGCTTCCATCGCAAATTATGGAGAACTGGGCAGGCGAACCCGAAGTAATTAAAATGTACGCCAAACACTACGAAACCGGAGAAACCATTCCCGATGAATTGATCGAAAAAATGAAAAAAGCCAGCAAATTCAATCAAGGCTTTGAATTAACTGAATTTATCGGTGCCGGCCTACTCGATATGAACTGGCACATTTTAAAAGAGCCTACTCAAAAAAGTGTAAAGGACTTTGAAAACGATGTTCGCAAAAAAATCGGATTAATCGATG
>JAWOEM010000142.1:0-9462 GCA_046482785.1 Salinivirgaceae bacterium | reverse complement strand
CGCTGTTCGTTGTAGTACGTTATGCCCGAATAGTTTAACGCACTGGCAGTAGCACGCTGTAAATCAGCACCTTCTGCAAATATAAGTGCTTCATTAATGTATTCTCGGGCTTTTTCGGGGTTGCTATCCATATGTTTTGCAGCTGTGCGAAGCAAACTATCAACTTTTTGTGATGAAGAAATGGCTATAGCCTGACTGGCACATAGAGAAAGCACAAGTACAAAAAGCAACGTAAGTAGCGAATTAGTTATAGTTCTCATCAAACAAAGTTTTCTATATTTTTAGAAAAATAGCAATTTTTTCTGTACGAATAAAATTTTATTTTGCTCTTCGCAGCAATGCCGTATTAACAACGTATTAACATTGCCGATACTACTGCTTTTACCTCCATTACTTTTTTACAGGGTATGGCAGCGTAAATGAAAATACGCTCCCTTCTCCCGGAGTACTTTCCACCATAATATCTCCTCCCATTTTCGTTACAAAATCTTTACACAAAATTAAGCCCAAACCTGCACCTCGCTCCTTATTTGTGCCCTCAGTAGTGTAGTGTACATTCAAATCGAACAAGTGTTCTATCACATTACGCGTCATGCCCACTCCGGTATCTTTCACACTAACCAGAACATCATTCTTTCTCTTCTCCATTTGAATTTTAATTTTTCCGCTATATGGAGTAAATTTCACGGCATTGCCAATAAGGTTGCGCAATACAAAAGAAAGCATTTGCCGATCGGTAGTTACTTCGAGGTATTGCGATATGTCAATCTTTACATCAATATCTTTTTGCTGAAGTGCATTTACATACAAATCTACCGCATGATTAATTTCAGTGGCAACATCCACGTCCACGGGAGTATACACTACTCCGCCCTGTTGTGATTTGCTCCATTCGAGTAGATTTTCCAGTAACCGGAAGGTATTTTTCGCTGCAATGTGTATTTGGTTAAGAATTTCGCTTTTGCGATGTTCTTCCATCACCTGAAATTTTTCGTGTAAGATATCTGTCAGCGAAACAAGCGCGGTAAAAGGATTTTTCAGATCGTGTGCAATAATGGAAAAGAACTTATCTTTGGTTGCATTAAGCTGACGAAGCGCCTTTTGCGACTTTTGCAAATCGGTGTTTAGGTTCGATAAATCATTATTCAACCGATGTAGTTTTTTGTTCGTTCTTACCTTCATCACAAATCGATTAATCAACAAAATCACAACTAGCAATAAACCAACTGCGATGGCAATAATGAGGTTGCGCGTTTGCATCTGATTTTGCTCTTTCAGCTCAAAATAGGCCTCTCGCTCCTCTCGATTTTTCCGCAGCCGTTCTATTTCCATTTGCTGTTTCTTGCGTTCAAACTCAAGTTGCATATTTCTCCGTTCTGCTTCGTTCTGCATTTGCACTTGTGTAATGCGTTGGAGTGTTTCATAGTTAAACACAGAGTCTTTCCATGCGGTATATTTTTCATGATGCTGAAGTGCGGCCTTATATTTCCGACGTGCGGTTTCGAGTCGATACATGGCAAAATGCACATCGCGGCTAAGTTCAAAGTTATGGAGCGACTTAGCTATTTCCAATGCTTTACTAATGTATGCGTTGGCCGCAGCTAACTTATTTTGTTTTAAATAGATTTCGCCAATATCGAGTGCCGAATGAGCAAATCCGTAGTTATCGCTAATTTCGCGGCGTTGAAAGTACGCTTTTTTCAAAAAGTTAAGGGCTTCGGAATCATTCTCCCAAACCGCATGTAAATTCCCAATATGATTGAGTGTAGCGGCATACTGCTTCCGATTTCCGTGTGACTGGTAATATGCAAGCGCCTCATTATAATAGTCGAGCGCCTTGGGATAGTTGCCAATGTTTTTATAAATCATGGCCACATTATTGGAAATACTCGCTACTTGCCTTCGATCGCCGGCTACTTCGCGATACCCAAGAGCACTCAGAAAATAATCCAAAGCATTATCAAAGGCTCCTTGCTTGTAATAAACACCACCAATGTAGTTCAAAACTGTGCTAACACGTGCCTCATCACCATTTTTTTGATATAACTCCAATGCGTCTGTATAGTAAGTAAGCGCTGTTTCAGCCAAATCGAGCTGACGATAAATGCTGCCCACATTAAGTAACGATGCTGCAATTTGTATTTCATCGCCAAGCTGCCGCCGAATGATTAATGCTTGTTGGAAAAACTCAATGCTTTTGGCGTAGTTGCCTATTTCTTTGTATATACCTCCCAAATCGACAAGGCTGGAGGCTACTAAATGGAGTTCGTTATGTTCTTGCCTAATTTCCAGTGCCCGATTGGCCGCTTTTAGAGCCTGCTCGTCGTTACGTTGTTTTAGGTACGCTTTTGCCATGTTGGTCAAGCTGCCCGATACAGCCAAACTATCGCCAAGCGATCGGCGAATAGCCAACGATTTTCGGTAATTTTTTAATGCAGAATTGGGTTTCCCCATTTGCAAATACGTGTTGCCTATGAGGTTTTGTGTGCTCGAAACCCATGGTTGATCATCAATTTCGATAAATATGGTTAAGGCTTTATTGTAATAATACAGAGCTGAATCGTACACCGACACACCTCTGGAAATAGTTCCCAAATTATTGTAGGTTTTACCCACTTCCAGTGCATTGCCCATCTGTTGGTAAAACCGGAGCGACTCCAGAAAGCTTTGCAGCGCCAAGTTATGTTTATTGAACCGCCAGAATAAATTCCCCATTTTTTTTCGTGTGCGGGCAAACAGTTCTTTTTGTGTAAACGGAGAAATAAAATCGATAACATGTTCGTAGGCTGCCAAGGACTCATCGTAGCGGTTTTGCTCCTTTTCGTAATCGCCTTTCAGGGTGTAAAAATCGATTAAGGCCGCGGTATCTGATGCTGCTTTGGCCAAGTCCAGCCCGGCGTTGATATATGAATCGGCCGAATCGGAGAATTCATCACCAGTCTGCACGCTTTTTTTAAGGTACTCAATACGTTCAACATACACCATTGAGTCGGTCGTAACTTTCTGACCTGACAACAGTACCGCTTGAAAACTCAGAAATAGAAGTAGTAGTAAACTATTGTTTATTTTCATAGTGTTCGATTAAATGCAACAGTGCATTTTGTAAATCTTCTTCGGCACTCAACACAAGCGCCACACGCTGATCAAATTCGATCATTTTTGGTTTATTTTCGGTATCTTCCTCTATATCGAGCGCCACCAAATACAAATCGCGGTTTCCCAAATAGGCAAATGAATTTTTTAAGGAATGGGCAGCACTTTTAAGCAAATCGAGGCTTCCGGAATTAAATGCCGCGGCGAGTTTTTCTATTTGCTTAGGCAATGTTTCCCGATACATGTTCAATATTCCGGCAATTTTTTTCCCGTTATTGTTATACAACTTTATTATCCGCTGTGGATTTAATTGGTACGTATAATCAGATTGAGCATATTCCATAGGTTCATCCATTATTTCATGCTTATTTTTGAAATACATTTTCAATGCTTTTTTATTGATGGGCTTCGTGATTATTTCATCGATGGCACTTCTATGTTTGTTTTCAATTTGATCTTTAACATGATCATCTACAATTACCAAAAGAAAACAGTACGGTATTTGGGCAATATATTTTTTCAAATTTACAAAAAAATCGTTCGTAATAAATGTTGCCTCGGGCACATTACAGAACACGTACCTAAAGGAGTGGCTGTGCAATAAATCCATTGCTTTGTCAGTACCAACGGACTTTTTTAAAATCCCGGGCGGAAGTGCCTCTTCAGTAACCTCCTCCAAATAGGCCTGCCCAACGCGCTCATCATCAATAATTAACACCTGAAATCCGTTAATATCTTCCATATTGCTCAGTCTCATAGTATACGGTATCTTTGCACGGCTTCGTTTTTTAACATTGGTCGAAATACAATCTCAACCCGTTTATTTACAATGCATTTGTCTAATTTGCCGCCTTTAAAGCCTTTAAGTTACAAAAATTGTTTAAAACACGATTATATTTCGAGACCAATTATAACAATATCGTCAATTTGCCGGTTATTGCCTTTCCATTTTTCAAAAAATGTATTCAGTCGACTTTTTTGTTCGGGCATATCGAATTTCGAGGTTTCGAGCAACAATTTTTTAAAGTTTTTAGACATAAGTTTCCGTCCGGTTTTCCCACCAAACTGATCGACAAATCCATCGGAATACATATACAACTTATCGCCTCTTTGTACTTTGATTTCATTATTTTTGAAATGGTCGCTGTGAATATGCACGCCAATTGGCATTCTGTCACCATCGTAAGCCATAAGCTCATTGTTCCGAACTACTACCAACGGATTATTGGCTCCGGCAAAATGGAGTTCTTGTGTTTCGCGGTTAAGCATAATGAGGGAGATATCCATTCCATCGCTATTTCCATCGCGCACAGATGTTTGGTGCAGGTTTTTCATCACCTTATCGCGTAAAATCTGCAAAACATCAGCAGCATTATCAATTTGCTCCGATGCCATAATTTCATTTAGCAACGAAATGCCCAACATACTCATAAATGCACCGGGAACACCGTGTCCTGTGCAGTCTGCCGCCGCAATTACTGTGTACTGCTTATAGTTTTGGAAATAGTAAAAATCGCCGCTCACCACATCTTTTGGTTTAAAGAAAATAAAATGCTGCTTAAGCAGTCCTTCCATTTGGTCGTCAGGCGGTAGCAGTGCATTTTGTATGCGACTGGCGTATAAGATACTATCGTTAATTTTATCGTTTTGTGCCGCAATTGTATCACGTTGGTCTTCAGCCAAATCGCGTTGCGCTTCAATTTCGGCCTTTTGCTCCTGAATTTCCATATTACGCATGGCCAGCAATCGGTTCGACTTGCGTTTTTGGAGCAGTGCAATAATTACAACTACAACAAGCACAAGCAATAATGCCAATCCGGCTAGCAAATAGTATATGCGCATGGCTTGCTGCTTCAACTCTGCATCTTTCTTTTCTACTATGCGCATACGTTTTTCGGCTTCGAAGCGAATTTGCATATCGGCCACACGGCGAATGGACTCATCGACCTGTAACCGTTTTTCGGCAGCATGAAACTCTTGATAGAATGTTAATGACTTTTGATACCGCCCCGTTTTCTGATAAATATCAGACAGTAGCAAACAACTCTCTTTCAAGAGGTAGTCGTCGCTAAGTTCCCTGGCAATGGTTCTGGCCTCCAATAGTATTTTTTCACTTTTTCGGCCTTGCTTTTCAGTCCAATATACCTGCCCTAAATTGAGCGAACTGTAACCAATTCCCTGTCGATGCTCAATGCGCTTGCGAAGCTCAAGAGCCTTTTGCAGGTAATGTACGGCAGAATCATTAACGCTATCTCGCTTATGCAAATTCCCAATATTATTAAGAATTGCGGCCTCGTTACGCCGATCGTCTATTTCCCGGTAAAGTGTTAATGCACGCCGATAGTTAATCATCGAAGAGTCCTGCATTTCCAAACTTTTGTAGGCCAGCGCCACATTATTGTAGCCTCCGGCAATATGCGATTTGTTCCCCAGCTCTTTACGAATATCGAGCGCTTTTAAATAGGTGCTTAATGCTTGATTATAATTCCCGGCAGACCAATAATCGCCTGCTAAAATACTCACAGCTACACCAATAAGCGGCTTATTGCCAATTTCGCGATACGTGTCTAACGAGCGCATGTGGTACTCCACTGCTTTATCGATATTGCCAATATCGCGATAAATTAATCCGATATTTTTTTGCGCCGATGCTACTTGCTGCTTGCGTCCCAACGATTCGTATAATCGCATGCTAATTAAATACTCCTGCAATGCTTCCTGATACTTTTTTGCTTGCCAGTAGGTTCCACCCAATAGCAGATAGGTGTAGGCCACTTTGTCTTTCTCATTTAGCGTAATATAAAATTGCAGTGCTTTTTTATAATGAGCTATGGCATCGGTGTACACCCCCTGTTCGCGGGCAATTTTCCCCATATTGGAATAGCTATCAGCCATTTTGAGCGAATCTTTCATGGCAAAGCGTATATCGATGGCTTGTTCGTACCAAAAGTTGGCGCTATCGTAATTGTGCAACCGTAAAAAGATGCTTCCCAAATGGTTATATATATCGGCCAGCATTGCACTATCGCCGCCATTGGTGTTTGGTGTAATGAGCGATTTTGCCAAATCGATAGCCTTTCCGTACTGCGACAAGTCGCGGTAGACCAATGTGAGATAATATTTGCTTTTATTTGCCTGATTGTGAAGCCCTATTTGCATTCGCGCATCAATAGCGCTATCGTAAAAGGCTATGGCCTGATGGTAATTTCCGAAACGCCAATTTAATCCACCCTGATTGTGCCAGTACACCGCCTTCAACGAATCGTTAATAGCCATTGAACGTGCATTGCGAAAAGCAATTTGGGCACTATCGAAATTACCTCCCTCGCGATAGTGTAATCCAACCTGAATCCACAGTTCAAAATGCTTGGCATCCGGCGATTTGGAAATTACATTTTTAAGACTATCAATGGAGTTTGCATTTACCCCCAGAGTTAATAAGATGAAAAATACCGATAAAAAGCGATGTTTATAATTCTGCATTCGAATGTTTTTTTTCATGTATTGCCATTTATTCAGCTGTGTTGCGAATTTATGCAACTTTTACAAAAAAAACGGCTCTACCCTGAATTTTCACTCAATATTCTTCAAAATAAATTGCTCCCAAGCTCTGCAAGCACTATTTTTAAATGAAAATGCTTGTGAATTTTGGGTAAACATAAGCTATTTCAAGTCTTTTTTTGATTTCGATACTACACGAGTGCCAACAACTCCATCGATAAAGGCAATATTTATTTCGTCGTTCACCGCCAATTGGTCTACCGATGCTACTCTATGTCCATTTCTTGTAACATAACCATACCCTCCTTTGAGCAACTTTTCGGGCCGATTTTGCATGGCAATTTCCTGAAAAACAGAAAGTTTATGGTATTGCTCAGAAAAGTAACGCCGTGTGGCGGCTTCTGTATCGTAACGGTATTTATCAAACTGCATGGCATGCCTGCCAATGGTCAGAAACACAGCTTGTTTTATGGTGGCCGATTGGGTTTTTAATCGAGATTTATGTAGTTGCATTTGCTTATCTACAGCATAACCGGTTTGCGATGCAAACCGCTCTAGCGCATGCCGTTTATCGGTGTGGAACGTTTTTACGGCCCCCAAAAGCGCAGCTTGCTGCTGCTGCAAATGATAGTTGCTTTGTTCCAACTTTTGCCTTACACTTTGAAATGCTACGGACGCCATATTGTCGATACTTTGCTCGAAAGCAGCCATTTTTTCCAATAAAAAATCGGCAACAGCCGTAGGGGTTTTAAATGCTTGCCATGCCACCATATCGGTCACCGACTGATCGCGCTCGTGCCCTATTCCGGTTAAAACCGGGATGGGCGATTGCGAAACCATAAAGGCAATGTTATAATCGTCGAATGCGACCAGCTCCGCCTTGGCGCCACCCCCACGAATAATGAGTACGGCATGGAATTCTTCTTCGCGATTGTACACAGCTTCAAGCGCCGCCACAACAGATGGCGACGTTTGCTCGCCCTGCATGCTGGCCGCAAAAAGCTCAATGGTAAACTGGTAGCCGTAGGGATTTTTGGTGAGATGCTCCACAAAATCGCCGTAGCCGGCTGCCGTTTCCGACGAAATAACAGCAACTCGCTGCGGCACATCGGCAAGCGCCATTTCTTTGTTCATATCGAGCACACCATCCTCTTCGAGCTGCTGCAAAATAAGTTCCCTGTGCCTCGCCTGATCGCCAATGGTGTAAGTTGGGTCAATGTCGACCACATTAAGCGACAAGCCATAAAGCACATGGTAATTTACACGCACCTTCACCAACACTTTTAGTCCGGAGGTTAGCTCCTGCCCGGTAATACTTTCGAAGTGCCCTTTTACCAGTCGGTATTGAAAAGCCCACACGGTACCACGCTGCCGCGCAATAATTTTTTTCGACAACTCGTCGCGTTCAATCAGATCGATATAGCAATGTCCGCGAGCATTGACATTTAGCTCACTAATTTCTGCCACTACCCAAAGCTCTTCGGGAAAATTGGCTTCAATAATATCGCGTAATAAATTATTTAATTCTGCTAAACTCAGTGTCGGGTTACTCATTCAGGGCACATTTTTTAAGGTTCTTTGCTCACAATGCTGTTTCACCCAGCATTTAAAGCATTTTTATAGAAAGAAATAGCTGCACATAAAATCGTTAGATACTATGGCAACACAATTTTTTTTGTTTCACTAAATCCATCGCCACTAATATTAACCAAAAGTAACTGACCACTTCCTGCAACATCGGAATTGCTTAAAACAATATCGGTAACACGAGCAGCTTCAAGTTGATGTTTCCCGTGATAAAACATCTGCTGCTGTAGGTTATAAATCTTCACTTCGGCTTTGATGCGCCGTGGCGAGTAGAACTTAACTCGAATGTTTTTCTGTTCATCGGCAAAAGCCGAAATAAAGTCGACTTCGAACAAGTGCCCGGGGATGTATTGCGAATCGAGCAAACGAAAATACGCATCAGTAAAATCGGGAATTCCAAATCCCAATTCTTGTGTATTATTAGGATACAAATGACTACTTTGGCGAACTGCATTTAGAATATGGATTCCCGGCGTTTCGGGAAAAGCTTGTCGCAAACAAGCTACTGCACCAGCTACCAAGGGGCTGGAAAAAGATGTTCCATTACTGTGATAAACTGAATTTCCGGCTATATAAGGTGTATTCTCGCCACAGGCGGTCACATCGGGTTTACCCGACTCAACATTTAAGCCAATGGAACTAAACGAAGAATAATACCCGTTTACATCGACCGAACCGATTGTGAGTACATTTGGCTGGTCGGCCGGCACACTAATGTATGTCCATGAACTGGAACCGGAATTCCCAGCAGAAGCAACAACCAACATTCCCTTATCGAAAGCCATGCCCGCAGCACGAGAAACAATGGAGGTTTGCCCATCCAAATCATCGTAAGTGTGGTTATGCTGAGGCCAGTCGAAGGTTGTATACCCAAGCGATGTATTAATAACATCAACTCCCAAACTATCGGAAAATTCTGCCGCGGCCACCCAATTGTATTCCTCCACTAAATATTCGGTGGCTCCGGTTTCGGAGCGAATAAACACATACTCGGCATCGGATGCGGAGCCTTCAAATTCGGTTCCCAACCGTCCACACATAATAGAACTAACCGAGGTTCCGTGACTATGTCCGTAATAAATATCGGCATTATCGGCAAAGTTACGCGTGGCAATTACGCGCCCCTCGGCAAACAGGTGATCGAAAGCCTCCATATCGTCGAGGCTGGTAAAACCGGCATCGATAACCGCCACACGAACTCCACTGCCCTTAAAGCCAAGTTGGTGAAGTGGTTTAAGGTTAATTTGCTGTTGCACATCGTCGGAAGTGGGCGAACTCCCT
>JAWOEM010000118.1:0-17122 GCA_046482785.1 Salinivirgaceae bacterium | reverse complement strand
ATTGTCTTGGTCCGGATTTTAAATCAAATATTATTGATACTCCGGGACTAGATGATTTTGCCGGGGGCGTCGTTTCTGCTTTGTCGGTAAGTGACTGTGCTTTATTTTTAATAAACGGTCATCAGGGAGTGGAAGTAGGAACTGAAATAGTTAGTCGATATACCGCCAAATTCAATACACCTGTAGTTTTTGCGATTAACCAGCTCGATCATGAAAAGGCGAATTACGAAAAAGCTATTGATGACCTGAAAGCCAAGCATGGAAACAAAATTGTTCAGGTGCAGTATCCGGTTAATGCCGGTATGGAATTCAATGCCGTTATTGATGTACTCAAAAAGAAAATGTATAAATGGGGGCCTGAAGGAGGCGAGCCTACAATTGAAGAAATTCCGGCGAGTGAAAAGGAAAAAGCTGATGAATTGCATAACGCTTTAGTAGAATCGGCAGCAGAAAATGATGAGGCTTTAATGGAACTGTACTTTGAGGAAGGTTCTCTCAACGAAGATCAGATGCGCGCAGGAATCAAACAAGGACTTATTAATAAAGATGTGTACCCGGTTTTTTGTGTTTCGGGCAAAAAAGATATGGGCGTCAGGAGGCTAATGGAGTTTCTTAATAATGTGGCTCCACAAACATCAGAAATGCCTAAACCTGTCGATGTAGAGGGTACCGAAGTAACTATTGATCCGGAAGGGCCTGCTTCAATTTTCATTTTCAAAACATCCATCGAGGAGCATTTAGGTGCGGTTGCATACTTTAAGGTAATGTCTGGAAAAATTGAAGAGGGTATGGATTTAATCAACGCCCGTAATGGTAATAAAGAACGGTTATCGGCGCTATACTGCGTAGCCGGAAATAACCGCACAAAAATAGAGAGCATGGTAGCCGGTGATATTGGAGCTACTGTAAAGCTGAAAGATACTAAAACCAATGACACACTAAGTGCAAAAGGTGCCGATTGGAAGTTTCCTGAAATTCAATTCCCTGCTCCGAAATATAGAACTGCTGTTCAACCAAAGAATAAAGGAGAAGAAGAGAAGCTTGGAGAAATTTTGAACAGGAGAACAGGAGAAGACCCAACTTACATTGTAGAGCATTCAAAAGAGCTAAAGCAGCTAATTGTGCATGGGCAAGGCGAATTCCACTTGAATACGCTCAAGAAGCAAATTGAGAATCACGATAAACTGGAAATTGAGTTCCTTACGCCAAAAATTCCTTACAGGGAAACAATTACCAAACCGGCACAATCTGATTATCGTCACAAGAAACAATCGGGTGGTTCAGGTCAGTTTGGGGAGGTTTATATGATAATTGAGCCTTGGTACGAAGGAATTGGTGATCCGGGTCCCTACAAAATCGATGGAAAAGAGTACTCGGTTACCAACAGAGGTGTGGAAGAGTATGAGTTAAAATGGGGAGGTAAACTGGTTTTTGTGAATAGTATTGTTGGTGGTTCAATTGACGCCAAGTATTTGCCTGCCATTATGAAAGGTGTGATGGAAAAGATGGAGGAAGGCCCATTGACGGGTTCATATGCTCGTGACATCAGGCTTGTTGTTTATGATGGAAAGATGCACCCGGTTGATTCAAACGAGATTTCGTTCAAAATTGCGGGCATGCAGGCATTTAGAACAGCATTTAAGCAAGCAGCCCCTAAAATACTTGAGCCAATTTATAAAGTTGAAGTTATGGTTCCCTCTGAATATATGGGTGATGTAATGAGTGACTTGCAAGGACGCCGTGCCATGATCGAAGGCATGAGCAGCGAGAGTGGATATGAAAAAATTACGGCAAAGGTTCCTCTTGCAGAAATGAACAAATACTCAACATCATTAAGTTCATTAACTTCCGGGCAAGCCATGTACACAATGACTTATGACCAGTACATGCCGGTTCCGGGCGATATTCAAGAAAAACTACTGAAAGAATACGAAGCTTCTCAGTCAGAAGATGAATAAATGAAGAAAGTTTGAAGATAAAAGAAAGGGAGCCGCGTTTGCAGCTCCCTTTTTTATTTTCAACTAAACATCGTTAGAAAAGGATAGCTTCTTGAAAAAAAAATTAATCCATCCGTAATGGATTTTCAGAAAACACGTGGAAAAAACCTTTTTTCTTAAATGTCCGACCATCCAATCCCCGGACTTTAATTACATAGTAATAGACCCCGGATCCAACGGGCTTCCCATTATATTTTCCGTCCCAAGCATCTTTCCGCTCCCATTTTCCACCGTCGTAATTAAATACGCGCATTCC
This sequence comes from Salinivirgaceae bacterium, assembly GCA_046482785.1. Taxonomy (GTDB): domain Bacteria; phylum Bacteroidota; class Bacteroidia; order Bacteroidales; family Salinivirgaceae; genus Salinivirga. The sequence continues at coordinate 14,869 of JAWOEM010000118.1, read as the reverse complement.
ATATCGGTTGTAAATGTACACTTCTGTGCGGCTTACCGATGTTGATGGGGTATTTTTCGGGTAATCGAGGTTTTCATAATCCCATGATTCAATGTCCAGATAGTAAAATTCGTCGTTTTTCCTATCGCCATTTGGGGTGATGGCATTTGGGAGGTCTCCAATGTAAGAATTATACACACTTACATAAAAGCGCTCCCGAATGGAGTCCAGGCAAGTTTTTTCGTTTCCATCTTGGACAAATACACGCCCTTCGACTTTAAGCTTTACATCGTAATAACCGGGATAAGGATATAGCACTGAATCTAGTGGTTCGTAAAAGCTCGTGGTTCTCAATATGGCAGACTCACCTTCTTCTAAAACACGTGTTGAATCGTTAAAAAATGTCCACTCGTAAATTTCAGCATTAACCGACTTATTTTTAAATCCAAGATAAAGAGGAGCCTCAAATTTTAAACTATCAGGATTCAGCTCTTCGTTGTATTGGGAAGCAACAAAATCAGCTTTTACAGCAATTGATTCATAAACAATAGAATCGGTGCGCTTATACCCCAAGCTATCTTCAACCACAACACTAAACATATACGTTTCATACTCTTTGGGCGCCGGTGCAAAATATTGATTTGTGGCTGTGCTATCAAAGTTTAAAGAATCTAGCGACTGATATACATTATTTTCGTCGAGGTAATAATCACTCCATGTGGCAGATAGTTCATTTTCGATATAATGGGCATTTGCAACAGTGTCGGGATTAAAATACCGGAATGTGTTGCCACCTTCTATACCTTCCAAAAATAGTTCGTAGCATGATTCTTCGTAGAAAAGCTCAACAATTAAATTATTGAAATATGCCCATCTTGTGAATACGGTATCTTGTCCATTCTTTGAAAACCTAACCTGATAACCTCCGGCGCGAATGGTTGATATTGAGAGTTCAGAAGTATCGGTGTGTTCAACAAGAAGTTCAGAATCATACCCGTCATGCTCGTCTGATGCATCAATATAATACCAGGCTATGGTGGAACTATCTCCAAAAGGGCTTTTGGCTGTCATTGTAAGCGTATCGCTAAACCCTGATGCGCCAGGTCCAAAAACAACATAAATACTGTCTTCCCCCACGGCTTGACTGTATTCTACAGCCAAAACACTGTCGGCATTATGTTCAATTTGGGCTACAACCACATTTTGAAACATCATTAAAATAAGTAAGATTACTATTGATCGTATTCGGTTCATTTGCAAAATATTCTTAATGCATGAGAAACTTTTCATGTAACGCTCGAAATCATGAAAAAGTACAAAGTCAAAAAGGAAAAACATCAACACCATTTTTAGTTGGTTGATGTTTTTCTATTTTTTCGATTTATTTTTTACGCTGCTGTTGCTGTTTCTTAGCCATTTGTTCCATTCGCTCCTGGAACTTCGATTTTTTTACAGGCTTCTTTTTATTGGCATTAATTTGTGCCAGCAATGCGTCATCATCAATTAATTGTCTGAATACCCAGGTTTGGATAATAGTAATTAGCAGCGACACAAAATAATAGTAACTTAACGATGATGCATAGCTGTTAAAGAAGAACAACATAAATAACGGCATGATATACATCATGGTTTTCATACCCGGCATACCGGTACTTTGCGGGTTATTCTTGTTGTTCATTTCCATATAAATGAAGTTGGTAATGGTCATAAGCAACACCCAAAGGCTCACATGATCTCCATACCAAGGAATTTCGAATGGCAAACTAAGAATAGAGTCATAGGAACTTAAATCGTCTGCCCAGAGGAAACTTTCCTGCCTTAATTCGATGGATGCGGGGAAAAATCGGAAAAGTGCAATAAGAATTGGCATTTGCAGCAGCATGGGCAAGCAACCACCCATTGGGCTGGCACCGGCTTTTTTGTAAAGTGCCATTACTGCTTGCTGTTTTTTCATTGCATCCTCTTTTTTAGGAAACTTTTTGTTGAGTTCGTCAACTTCCGGTTTGAGTACCCGCATTTTGGCGGTCGACTTGAACGATTTGTATGTTAATGGAAACAATGCGGTTTTAATAATGATGGTCATTATTAGAATGATAATACCAAAATTACCGATATATTTTCCTAACCAATCGAATAAATTAAGGACAATGTACTTATTTACCCATCCAAAAATCCCCCATCCGAGTGGTACAAGCTCTTCGAAACTTTGCTCGTAGGTTTCGAGCAAGCTATACTTATTGGGTACAAAATGAAAGTTGAAACTGTAATCAGTATCGCGCTGCGCCATATAGGGTAAGTATGCTTTACACGACACATGCTTAACAAAATCCTCCCCTTCTGTAAGTTCAGTTTTAATTACGATATCGTTGAACGATTCTTTGGATGAAATAATGCTACTAAAAAACTGCTGTTTAAATGCAATCCAGCTGATACGTTCTTTGATTTCTTTTTGGTCGTCGCCGGTTTCTGAGAGGTAATCTACATTATCTTGGTGGTATTTGTAATAAACAGAACTGTTCCGCTCCTCCCATTCATATCCTTTTTCAAGACTAGGCATATAAATAGCCCAATCGAAAGAGAGAAAATCGTTTTCGATAATTTCACCGAGGTTGTGTAAGTCGACGTCGAGTCTCAGTCGATAGTCATTTTTTGGCAAAAAGTAGCGATAATCGACGTATTGGTCCTCACCGGCGTTGAGTCTCATGGTTAGGTACTGCCCGCTATCTGTGCGTGTTTGTTCTTCAATGGCAAAGTATAATTGCTGTGTTTCAATGGGGTTATTGGCACCTGTGGCAACCCACTGAAACCCAAATTGGGTTGAATCTCCGTCGAACAGCTTCAGAGGCAAGGAATCATAAGTGGTATACCCTTTCATATAAACAGAGTATGGTCGTCCTCCCTTTGTACTAATTTGAATTTTCACTTTTTCGTTTTCTAACGAGATGTACTCTTTTTCTCCTTCCGCAGAAACAGCAAAACTTCCGTAGCGAGCCATTAACCCAGCATTAATGTCGGAATCGGTAACAACCTCAGTTTGGTTTGGCTTCACTTCTATCGAGTCCGTTTTTGGTGTTTCATTTTTTTGCTCTTGGGTTAATTGCCGCATTTGCTCAACTCTGGCTAACGAATCCCGTTGCCGTTGCATTTCTGCTATTTCTTCCTGGGTTGGACTTGTAAAATAGCTCCAACCAATTAAAATTGCTCCAATTAGTAGAATTCCGATAATCGAATTTTTATCCATTGCTTTAAATTATAAATTACTTCTTATAAAAATAGTTGATGGCCGCACCAACAAAGTCAACAAAAACCGGGTGTGGCTGCACTACTGTGCTTTTATATTCGGGATGAAACTGTACTCCTACAAACCATGGATGATCGCTAATTTCAACGATTTCGACCAGGTCAGTATCTTCGTTTTTACCGGTAGCTACCATTCCGGCATTCTCAAAATCTTGTAAATATTTATTATTAAACTCGTACCTGTGACGATGGCGTTCCATGGTATCGGAGCTTCCGTAGGCTTTTTCCATGAGGGAGTTTGATTTTATCTGGCACGGATATGCCCCTAATCTCATGGTGCCCCCCATATCGAGAATATTCTTTTGGTCTTCCATGAGCGCAATTACCGGGTAAGGTGCATTATGGTTCATTTCGGTTGAATGAGCACCCTTGTAGCCCAGTACATTGCGTGCAAATTCAATAACTGCGCATTGCATTCCAAGACAAATGCCAAGGAACGGAATTTTGTTTTCGCGAGCATATTGAACGGCAAGCAACTTTCCTTCTATTCCGCGATGACCAAACCCGGGCGCAACTAAAATACCGGCACAATCTTTAAAAAAGTTCTCCAAGTTTTGCGGCTCTAATTCTTCAGAATGAACCCACTCAACATCGACTTTTGCTTTATTTACTGCTCCTGCATGCACAAACGATTCCACGATGGATTTATAGGCGTCGGGGAGCTCTACGTATTTACCTACAAGGGCTATTTTTATGGTATGTTCCGGATTTAGCAGGCGTTCAATAAAGCTTCGCCATGGTTTTAGCTCCGGTTCGTTTTTTAATCCGAGTTCGAGTTTATTGAGTGCAATTACATCGAGTTTTTCATCGAGCATTCTCAGTGGAACTTCATAAATGGTGGGAACGTCGATCGATTCAATTACGGCATCGAGATCGACATTGCAAAATAATGCCACTTTACGTCGAATATCTTCTGTAAGGTCGTGTTCGGTTCTGAGCACCACAACATCGGGTTGCACGCCTGCTTCGAGAAGCATTTTTACTGAATGCTGGGTCGGTTTGGTTTTCAGCTCCTTACTCGCTGCCAAGTAAGGTACTAATGTTAGATGGATAACCATACTTTTGCGCCCCAACTCCCATTTTAACTGACGAACAGCTTCTATATAGGGCAGCGACTCAATGTCGCCAACAGTTCCGCCAATTTCTGTAATTACAACATCGTAATGATCTTTTTTTCCAAGTAGTTTGATTCTACGCTTAATTTCATCGGTAATGTGTGGTATTACTTGCACAGTTTTCCCGAGAAAATCGCCCCTTCGCTCTTTGTCGATTACCGATTGATAAATTCTTCCGGTAGTAACATTATTTGCTTGTGATGTAGGAGAATTTAGAAACCGCTCGTAATGTCCGAGATCGAGATCGGTTTCGGCTCCATCGTCGGTAACAAAACATTCCCCGTGTTCATAAGGATTTAAGGTACCGGGGTCGACATTCAAATACGGATCCAGTTTCTGTATAGTTGTTTTATAACCTCTTGCTTGTAATAGTTTGGCCAGTGAAGCGGAAATAATTCCTTTTCCTAAAGAAGAGGTTACTCCACCGGTAACGAAGATGTAACGTGTATCAGCCACAGTAGTATAGTTTTTCAAAAAGTTAACGTCATTCCAAAACTGGGTAAAATAGGTAATTGATATATGATATCGCCTTCAAGACGAGTTACATAAAATACATTTTTACGATCATAGACATTGGTTAAACTACCAATGATTTCAAATTCTGTATTGCTCCCGAAATAAAACTTCCGTTTTATATTAAAATCGAGTCGATGATAAGCTGTCAAGCGCAAATCATTATTTTCGCCATAAATAATTGCTACATCGCCGGCAGTACTACTATAGTCATCAGACAATGAGTTGAGCGACAAGCTTTCGTAGTTGGCTTTTGATGATGTAAATGGCAACCCGCTACCATAGTTCCACCGCAAGCCTGTTTCCCAATTCAAATCGCGACCAAAAGTATACGACAGTACCACATTTGTGCTAATTCGACGGTCGAAATGAGGCGGATATTCAACAAATTCGGACTTTTGTGTAACGGGATTGAAGAAGTAACCTCCTCGGTTTACAAATCCGTATGAACCAACGGTCCAAATATACCAATTTTTATAATCATATTTCATAGAAAGGTCAATTCCATAGGCATCGCCTTCCTCTACCATATATTTGGTCTTAAGTAAGTTGGGGACATCAAAAGTAGTATTTTCTTCAAACTGTTTGTTTGGATTAATGTTAATCAGCGGCGTAAACAATTTATAATACCCTTCGAGATTAAATGTAATTTGGTTATTCAAATCATATTCTACACCGGCCACCACGTGCTTTGCTTTTTGCAAACTGGTTTCCACTTCGTTTCCTTTAAACTCATCGGGCATACTCTCGGGCGAGCTTAAAAACCCATAAAAGAGGTCGACAACGCTACGCTGCGAGTTTGCTGCTATGAGGTTTTGACTATAGAAACCGCCGGAGGCTTTAAAGCGAACATTATCTGTAATTTTATATTTCAGCCCTAACCGTGGTTCCAATTGAATTTCTCCAATTGATGCATAATAGGTAAGACGCACACCCGGTTCAACCAGCAAGTTGCCCCAATAACCTTTAAAACGAGAGAAAGCACAATATTCCGCAGTGTTCTGCGAATGGCTTATTCCGAGACCATAAGCGTTATGAAAGGAATAGTCGGTGGCAAAGCTGGCAAAATCGAAACCAAACGAGAGTTCATTTTTCCCGATATATGATTTCACACTTAATCCGAAGCCAAAATCGCGTATAGTACTTTCACTGGGCGAGCCTTCCGCCGCTTCCATGCTTATGTTGTAATCTGAAAAACTGGCATGAAAACCAATAATGCTATTGGACTGCGATGGAACGACAATAGCATTGGCTCCACCTCCGGAATTGCGCCACTGAAGGTCTGTTACTCCCTGATAGTTCACATCATCAGTAAAATTAAAACCAAACAGGTCTACCTTATTACCACTTTTCCCGGTAATAGCAACCTTACCATAAAGGTCGGCAAAATTAAATGGCAAGCCATCTTCATTTGCATAGCGATAAATTTCTTTGGAAGTTTCCTCAAGGTATGCACGTTTCATTGAAAGCGCATATGTAATGGAGCTGGCACTATTTTCGTCGATTTTTTTTATGGGGCCTTCTAGTAATATTTTTGAGGCAAAGGTATTTGTGGTGACTTTTCCGGCAAACCGTTTTTTATTTCCCTGTCGGGTTCGAATATCCATAATGGAACTAATTCGCCCACCATATTCGGCATTAAAACCACCTGTATAAACATCGGCAGTTTGAAGCAAATCGGAATCGAATACGGAGAACATTCCAATGGAGTGGAAGGGGTTGTAGATGGTCATTCCATCGAGTAGTACCTTATTATGAATTGGCGCGCCCCCCCGAATGTAGAGTTGTCCGCCCTGATCGCCGGTAAATACAACTCCGGGTACAACCTGAATGTATTGGGCAATATCGACTTCGCCCCCCACAGAAGGTAGTTTTTGGATTTGGCGCGGCGACACTTTCACAACGGCTGTGTGCACCTCTTGTTGCATTTCCTGTCGTTCGGCACTTACAACAACATCGTCAATTTTAATTGATGATGGCTCCAAAAAAATGTTTTTTGAAAGAACTTGGCCACTGGTTATATGTACTTTTTCCTCGAAGGTTTCGTACCCCATGTACTTAATAACTAACGTGTAGTCTCCCTCTGGCACTCTCGAAATAACGTAAACTCCGTTAACATCGGTAGCCACGCCATAGCTCGTTCCTTTTAGAAATACATTTGTGAAAATTATTGGCTCACCAGTGTCTTTGTCATAAACAAATCCCTTGACACTTCCTGTTTGAGCAACTGCAAGCATTGATATTAGTGATGCAGTGATAATTAAAAATAGCTTTTTCATTTTTAACGGGTATTTAAAAACATAAAACTTTATTCGGTTTGCCTTTGAATGACAAACCGAATAAAGCCGAACTTTGTATTCGTATAAATTTATGGACAGGTTACTGCTTCACGAGAACGACAATTCTATGATCCATTTCCCGAAATGCACACACATAACTTTGCTACGCTTGTGCAGGTAAGCTATGCAATCTACCCATCGTTTTCATCTAAAACATCGAGTTTCTGACGAAGTAGTGATATTCTTTTCTTGGCACGTTCAATCTTGTTCTTGATATCCTCAACCAAAGCATTTGATGATTTCGAGTTACTGAAAAATCCGATATTATTATCGTACAACGTTATTTCGTTTTCCAACTCTTTAATCGTATTGATAATTTTATTACGCTCCCCACCTATTTTCCTTTTGAGTCTGGGGTTATCTGTCCAGTTTTCAATTTTATTGCGGAAGTTCATCAGGTTGCGTTTCTCGTCTTCAATTTTCATGCTATCGAAATGCTTGTTGATAGCCTGACGGAACTCTTTTTGCACCTCTTCTTTTTTATTAAATGGCACAAACCCTATTTCTGACCATTCTTTCTGATAATCGCTAAGTACTTTTAAGTCAGCTTCATCATCGTTTGTTCGTTGGAAGTTTTTCACTTTATCGATTAGCTCCATTTTCTTAGCGAGGTTCTCCTCGTACCGCTGATCGGCATTGGCAAAGAATCCTTTTTTGGCTTCGAAAAAGTGATCGCAGGCGGCTCTAAACCGTTTCCAGATAGCTTCTGAGTTTCTACGTGGTACGGGGCCAACTTTTTTCCACTCTTTTTGCAATTTAATGAACTCTTCGGTGGTTTGTTTCCAGTCTGTCGACGTTTTCATGGCTTCAGCCTGAATACACAATTCGGTTTTTTTATCGAGGTTTTCTTGTTCTTCGGAGTGTTTTTCTGAATAGAAGTCGCGTTTTTTATCGAAAAACTCATCACAAGCAGTTTTGAAGCGCTGATAAATTTCGTTATTCAATTTTTTTGGTGCAAACCCGATTGTTTTCCAAAGTTTCTGTATATCAATAATTTCCTGGCTTTTTTCATCCCACTTTTTGGGTTTTACCAGTTTTAGTTTATTTATTTCCTCTACTTTTTTGCAAAGCGCTTCTTTTGCTTCGAGATTTTTTTGCTGTTCTTTTTTCAGGTTTTCGAAAAACTCTTGATGACGCTTATTAATACTAACCGTAGCATTTTTAAACCGATCCCAAATTTCGTCGCGCTGTTCGCGAGGTACGGGTCCTATTTCGCGCCATTGCTGGTGGTACTCTTGCAGTGTTTTAAATGCACGCACCACACCATCGGCAACCACTAACTTTTCAGCTGCTTCGCACAACTTAATTTTTGCCTCGAGGTTTTTCTTCAAGTCGAGGTCGCGTAGTTCTTTATTGATTTTTACAAAATCGTAAAATTGTTCAACGGCAAAATGGTACTTTTCCCATACCTCTCTCATTTCGCCTTGTGCAATTTTCCCGGCATTTTTCCAGCGATCCTGAAGGCCTCTGAACTCATCGAATGTATTATTCAGCGACTCTTTTTTATTGATTAGCGCTTTGATGCCTTCAATTATATCTTCGCGTTCTTTTCGATTATCTTCTTTGGTCTTTTCAATTTTTGCCAGATACTCGCTCCGTTTTTCTTTATAAAGCTGCATTAATTTATTAAATGCATCGTTTACCGGATCGGGAGTGGGCTGAAAGCCTTTTTCATCGCCGTGTTCTTCGATATAGGCCTCTCTTTCTTTGGCCACATCGCGCTGATGTTTTTTATAAAACTGGCTTTTAATAACTTCTACGCGCTGTCTGATTTTTTGCACTTCAAAATCGTTTAGAACGCGTTCCAGCTCCGAGGTCAATTGATCCTTGCTTAACTTGCTGTAATCTTCAATTTCTTCCGGCGCCTCTTCTTCGTATGGGCTCTGCTCAGGCGGTAATAACTCTCCCTGTTCAGAAAATGTGCCCGAGGCGGAGGAATTGTCGGAATCCTCTTCGGCTTCTTTTTTATGGTTTTCAGTAGCCGGCTGCTGTGTTGCAGCTGCATCGGCGTTTAATGAACTGCCTGCGGCATTTTCATTTACGGTCTCGTTTTGCTCTTGCTTATTATCATCTGAAGCATTCTGCTGATTTTCAGATGCTGGAGAATTTTCATTCTCAGGCATTTTCGGCTTTTCGTTGAATTCATTCACATTCATACTACGGCGGTATTTACTCGAAATAAACAATTTCTAATTAACGTACGAAAATAGGTATTTCATTGAGATTCATCAAAATTATCTCAACTGTTTTTAGTTTTATTGTGAAAAACCATGGAATAGTACGATATATGGTGCGTAAAACTGTCAAATAATTTTGTTACATTCCCTCAATACCAAAAAAGATGCTTCCACGGCAAGCAAGTTTTTATAAATTTGCAGTAAAAAAAATGCGAATAGATATTTTGGCAGTTATTCCTGAAATAGTTGAAGGGGCTGTAAATACCAGCATCCTGAAAAAGGCACAGGAAAACAACACTGCAACAATCAAAGTTCACAGCTTGAGAGCGTATTCCGAAGATCGGTTTAACCGTATTGATGACTATGCCTATAGTGCAGGGGCAGGAATGGTACTAAAAATTGAGCCTGTTTACAAGGCCATAAACCATTTAAAATCGCAACGGGATTATGATGAAATAATTTACACTTCGCCCGATGGGGAAAAGCTTACACAGCAGGCATCGAATCAGTTATCGACATACAAAAACATTATTATTCTGTGTGGACATTATAAAGGTATAGACCAGCGAATTAGAGATCATTTGGTTACGCGCGAAATTTCTATTGGCGACTATGTGCTGACCGGTGGCGAACTGGCGGCTGCTGTAATTGCCGACAGCGTGGTTCGATTGCTTCCCGGCGCCATGGGCGACGAAACAAGTGCACTAACAGATTCTTTTCAGGATGGACTTTTGGCACCACCGGTTTACACGCGTCCGGCAGATTTTAATGGCTGGAAGGTGCCTGAAATACTGCTTTCGGGCAACGATGCCCTTATTGAAGAATGGAAATTACAACAAGCTATTGACCGTACGCGCCTGTTACGCCCGGATTTATATAAACTCTTTGACGACGAACAATAAAATCGCATTAAACAGGATTGAAACCCACAAGCTGCAAGCATGAAATTTAGAAGTTACGGTATTCTTATAAATTGAATTTTAATTATCAAAACCATTTTGGCATGTACAAGACACTATTCTTACTACTGATAACCGGATTATTCTTTAACACGGCAAAAAGTCAAGATAGAAACTATGCTCACAAAATAACGCAAGAACTTTCTTCGGAAGAGTTTTTTGGACGTGGAGCAGTAAACAATGGCGATATTTTGGCTGCCCGGTACATTGCTGCAGCATTTAAAAAGCTAGAAGTTTCGCCCATTGGAAAAAGTTACCTCCACCCTTTCGAAATAAGTATCAATACATTTCCCGATAGGTTGTCGTTGAAAATAGACGAAACAGAATTAACACCGGGATTGGATTATATGGTTGGTGGCGGCTCGCCCAGTGTGGAAGGACGTTTTGAATTGGTGCATTTAGATACTTTGCAACTTAAAAATGCCAAGGAGCTTGCAGCAGAGCTAACGGGGAAAGTGGCTGTATTGCCTGCAATTGCTGAAAAAGACAAACGAACGTACGAGCTAAATGCAGAGGGCTACATTTTCACACGACCCAAAAGGTTATATTGGCGCTTAAGCGATGCTGTTTCAACGCGTTCATATTTTTATTTTCACACGTACGACTCGTTGATAAGCAATGCAAAAGAGGTTGACGTTGATATTAACAGCGTGTTTTACAAGGACTACAAAACGGCCAACGTACTGGCAACAGTTGAGGGCACTACTCACCGCGATTCATTTTATGTATTTACGGCACATTACGACCATTTGGGAATGATGGGCGACGAAACCATTTTTTACGGAGCTAACGATAATGCAAGTGGAACCGCTATGATACTCGATTTGGCGCGGCACTACAGTTTGCCAGAAAACAAACCAAAATATTCAATGGTATTTATGGCTTTTGCGGCCGAGGAGAGTGGGCTGTTTGGATCGAAATATACGGCAGAAAATCCTCCAATTGATTTAGGCAATATTAAATTTTTGTTTAATTTGGATATGGTTGGATCCGGAAGCGAAGGCATTGGAATGGTCAATGCCAAGTTAGAACCGGAAGCCGATAGCCTAATTCGTGTTATAAACAAGGAAAATGATTATTTTACCGATATTCGCTCGGGAGGCGCAAGCTGCAACAGCGATCATTGCGCATTTGCCGAAAAAGGTGTTCCGGCAATATTTATTTTTACGAGGGGAAAAGAACAACCCCACTACCACACTCCTCTGGACAAAGGGAAACTGGCACTAACCAAATGGGATGAATTGTTTCAGCTTTTGGTTGAATTTACCGAAAGGTATTAAGAGATTGTGCCAAAATACTTCGACATTTCCATGGCTCAAGTTAACAAAAAGTTCTTCAGCTTTTCGAGCAATTGTGCCGACGAAATGGGCTTTGCCACATAGTCATCGCAACCGGCATTGCGCGCTTTCTCCTCATCGCCGGAAAGGGCGAAAGCCGTTTGTGCAATAATCGGCAAATCGGGAGCTAGTTTTTTGATGTACCGGGCGGCATCGTAACCGTTTAATTCGGGCAACTGAATGTCCATAAGAACAAGATCGACAGGTTCAGTTTTTACTTTTTCGATAGCCTCGTAACCCGTTTGTGCCCGCATGTATCCAATATTTTGCCTTTTCAGTAATGACGCCAAATAATGGTAGGATGTGTCTTCATCTTCGACGATAAGAATGTTGCGGCCTGTAAATGCTCTCCAGGCGCTCTCTTTCCCTTTTTTGAGAATTTTACCTGCCTTTTTATGGGGAATAGAAAATGTGAATACCGAGCCGGTTCCTTCTTCGGATTGCACACTAATTTGCCCACCCATTAACTCTACCAACCCTTTCGTAACAGCTAATCCTAGTCCTGTTCCGCGATAAATTTTATCGGCTAAGTTATTTGCCCGGCTAAAGCGCTCAAAAATGCGTTTACACGCCATATCGGGAATACCAATTCCTGTATCTTTCACCTGAAAAACAAGATTATTCTTTTCAACGCGAGCGCTAATATCTATTTGACCTTTTTCAGTAAACTTAACCGCATTGGACAGCAGGTTTTCAATTACTTGCATCAACCTCCCTTTATCAGCGCGAATATATGCATCTGCATCATTTGTAATAGGATGAATAGTTAACGCAACGGCCTTATCGGCCATATCAATTTCTTTTTGATATGTTTGTTCCAATTGGCGAAGTAAGTTATTGATATTAAAGTCAATAAATACAAGATTTAATAACTTGGCTTCAATTTTCGATACATCGACAATGTCATCAATCAATTGCAATAATTGGTAGTTATTTTTTTCAATGATATTAAAATACTCAATACGTTCGTCGTACGGAATATCATCTTGCAACAGCAATTCGGCAAAGCCAATAATTCCATTCATTGGTGTTCTGACCTCGTGCGACATATTCGCTAAAAATTCAGATTTCAAACGATCAGATTCTTCAGCCATAAGTTTGGCTTTCATTAGTTCGTCTTCGGCTTGTTTTTTTGCGGTAATGTCGCGAACAATAGACAGCACACGATTCTGACCTGCCGGAACCATACGTGCTTCGAAGTAAACCGTTCGCTCATTTATCAGAGAAGAATACTCGTAATTTATGTATTGGTTATTATTGACTATTTTTCTAATATAGTTCAGGTTTTGGGAGGCAATGTCGGGAGGCAGAATTTCGACTCCTCTTTTCCCGATTATATCAGCGGGTTCTGCAAACAACCTATCGTAATTTATTTCTGAAGCATAAAAATCGAGAAACACCCCATCACTATCTTGAATAAAAATCATATCGGGAATGGCCTGAAGCATTGCCTGACGTTCTTCGGTTTTGCGCATATGGTCTGTTTCCAGCGCCCGAATATCAGTCACATCTTGAACAACTCCAAAAACGATTCCCGCCATTGTTTCTCGCTCGTGCAATTCGCAATGCATGAGGTGAGTACGCACCCCACCGGCGTTATTGGAAATTTGATATTCGTAAACAAAGAAAGGGTCTTCATTTATCTGTCGTTCAATACCTTGAAGTATTTGCTTTCTATCGGTGGCATCCACTTGTTTTAGAAACAGGTCGCGATCGATTTGCACCTTTGGCGACAAAGCAAGCAAGATGTTCATCTCATCGGAAAATACAACGCGCCCCGAACTTAAATCCCATTGAAAATAGGCCATTTTTGCAATTTCCTGTGCTTTACGCAAGTGAAGACGCCTATTTTCGAGTGTCCGGAACATATTTTTACGTTCTGTAATATCGACAACAACAAAAACGAACATCAAGCTATCGGTTCCGCGAACGCGCGAAATGCGGCCTTCAAACCACTTTTCCTCATTGTGTAGTATGAGTTTATATTCGATGGTTGTCGGCTTATTGTTTTGCAATATTTCGCGGATAGCTTCCTCAGCCACATCGGCAACTTCTGTTGGAAGTACTTGCCGAAAGGTTTTTCCGAGCATAAAGGACGCCTCCTTGTAAAGTAGTGAAGATCGCTCGGTTAAAATGTCAAGGTATGTTCCTTTTTCATCGATAAGGAATACAATATCGGGCAGGGAATGGATAATCGCCTCGAGATATCCGATTTTATTTTCCGGAGTGTCTGAGTTAATAATTTTGCGTAAGCGTCGGTTTTCCAACTCTAAACGTTCGATTCGCTGTTGTAATTTCTCTTCTTTGCTCATATTGCAAACGCTTTGTAAGGAACAAACAATGAGCCTCTAGAAATTGTTGTTCCGGTCATCTAAATTCAAATTTAACACTTTTACATGGATTTATCGGCTTAGGGTAATGATGAAATTACACCCCCTAATTGCACATGTGTACAATCCCTTGGAGAAGCATGCTTTGGGTTATGATTGTTTATAGATGGGTAAGGTAAAACTGAACGTACTTCCTTTATCCACTTCGCTTTCTACATGTACATCGCCTCCATTGCGTTTGGCAAACTCTTTACAAAGAATTAATCCAAGCCCGGTTCCTTCTTCGTTGGCAGTGCCGGGTTTTGAGGTGTTATAACCAATTTTAAAAAGTTTTTCCAATTCGTCTTCACGTATGCCTACACCACTATCAGAAATACAAATAGCAAGAAGTTCAGCTTTCGATTCGGAGGTAATTTTCACCGTGCTATTTTTATGGCTGAATTTTATAGCGTTGGTTAACAAGTTTCGGATTATTGTATTTACCATGTCGGCGTCTGCCCAAACCTCAGCTTTGGGATCAACTTCATTGACTAACTCAATATTTTTTACTTCGGCATTTGCGTTAAGCAAGGAAAAATTATCGCTAACAATTTTGCTTGCCTGTAATTTACGGGGTTTAAATGAGAGGCGACCTGTTTGCGCTCGCGACCATTGCAATAAGTTTTCGAGTAGTGAGTGCAGCTGCTTCGAAGAATCGTATAAAAGATTAATAAATTCTTGTTTTTCCTCATCGGGCCGACGCGCCCGAGATCGATCGCTCGATCGAGCTGGCGCGAGGTCGTTACTTCGACGAGCGCGACGCGGCCCGCACCGCCTCCGT
>JAWOEM010000374.1:0-3300 GCA_046482785.1 Salinivirgaceae bacterium | reverse complement strand
CGGTAGCTAAGCATGGCAATGGCACGGGCGGTTGCTAGACCATGTATCGGGTTGTTGCATTCTGTAGCCATTAATTGAGCCTCATTAATGGCAATGTTCCACGGCGACGCGTAGTAACTTGTGGCGATTAACAGCAAGTTCTGAACCTTATGTCTGTGCGTTATTGCATATTCTAAGGCAATGAATCCACCTATCGATGCACCTGCGAGCGTATGCATGTTTTTGATATTTATGCTTGTCAGGAGTTTGCTGAACAGCATAGCAATGTCGTGCGGCGAAAGTTGCACCTGTTTCGATTCGTCCTGATTTTTTGTGCGAATATGTTCGGCAGGCGTCGATCCATAGCACGACCCGGGAATGTTGGGACAAATTATAAAGTATTTTTCCGGATCGAATGCGCAGTCCTTTCCGATTATACCCGGCCACCATTTCGCGGCATTACTGTCTGCCGTGAGACCGTGCACAATAAGAACTGTATTGTTCCTATCTTTATTTAATCGGCCCCAACTATGGTAAGCAATGGTAATATCTTTAAGAAGATGCCCTTCACACGTTATAAAATCGGTTATCACAATGCGTTTTAATTGAGTTTCAATTGTTGGTGTTTGCATAGAATTATTTTTTGGTTAATGCGTTTTCAAAATCCTCAATAATGTCGTCGATGTGTTCAATCCCGACCGATACCCGTATTTGATTTGATGTTATTTCCGCTGTTCTTTGTTCTTCGGTGCTGAGTTGCTGATGGGTAGTAATTGCCGGTTGCAATACAAGCGTTCGGTTATCGCCAACGTTGGCCATGTGGCCTGCCAACTTGAGTTTGTCGATTACATCGGATGCCTCACTTGCACTGCCTTTTACATTAAATGTAAGCACTGCTCCGTAGCCGTTTTTTAAGTATTTGTTTGCTTCTTTGTGCGATGGGTGGTAGGGGAGGCCCGGGTAGCTAACGGATGCTACATTAGGGGTAAGTTCTAACCATTTAGCCAGACGCATAGCATTTTCGGCTTGTCGGTGTGCTCGTAGAGCAAGGGTTTCAACTCCCTGAAGTAGTAGAAAACTGTTAAATGGACTTTGCGACGGCCCTAAGTCACGCAGTAATTCGGCTCTGGCGCGAGCAATAAATGCTAAATCGCCAAATTCAGTCGTAAATGTTAGCCCGTGATACCCTGCCGAAGGTGTGTTCAGTAGTTTGAAGCGTTCTGTTTTCCAGTCAAATGTGCCGGCATCGACAATAATGCCGCCCATGCTGTTTCCATGTCCGCCAATCCATTTTGTGGCTGAATGTGTAACAATATGGGCTCCATGTTTTATGGGTTGGCAAAAATATCCACCTGCCCCAAAAGTGTTGTCCACTATTACCGGAATTTCATGGTTGTTTGCAACCCTCGCAATAGCCTCAAAATCGGGAATCCGGAAAGACGGATTGCCAATCGTCTCCAAATATACACCACGTGTGTTTTCGTCAATTAGCTTATTAAACGATTCTGCCTCTAAGTTTTTAGCAAAGCGAACCTCGATTCCGAAATTTCGCAGCGTTACCTTAAACTGATTATGACTTCCGCCATAGAGGTAAGGCGATGTTACAATGTTGTGGCCTTGGGCTGCAATTGTAGCAATGGCAATAAGCTGCGCTGCATGCCCTGATGAAACGGCCAATGCCGCTTTTCCTCCTTCCAGCGCCGATAGGCGCTTTTCCAAAACGGTGTTTGTCGGGTTACTGATGCGGGTGTAAATGTCTCCATCGGTTTCAAGTGCGAATAGTGCTCTTGCATGTTCCGCATTTTTAAAAGCGTACGAAGCTGTTTGGTACAATGGTGTTACCCTCGATCCGGTACTTTCATTGGCTGCAAGGCCTGCATGAATTTGTTGTGTTTCGAATTTCATGTGTTTTGATTTTTAATTTCTTCATAATAGTACATACCTCTTCCAGTTCGGAATGTGTGTACATTTCGATTAATAGATTGTTATTCAGTGTATAAGGTGATGTTAGTCCGTGCGCATAAATCCAGATTCGCGTGCTCGCAAGGGTGTTTGTATTTTTATTATCATAATTGTACTAATTGATGGTTAGTATTCTTGATGCACTGCCTTTTTGTTGTATTATATGCTGTTGCATGCCTTCGTTTTTTTTAGATGTGTAACAGGTTTCTTTTTCGAAATGGTTCTCGTGAAAGTGTTGGTGCAATATGGTTGCTACTTTAATGGCGGATTTTGTAGATGTATGAAATGCTACCGCATGAGACTCAAGAAGCTCAGTTTTTATAATTGGATAATTGCATCGTAGTTGGCTGATGATGATAAGAGCCGCCGTAATGTTTCTTGATATAATCGTAATTTTCTGCCATTGGTCCGTTTTGTTGTCTTCCTTTGCGACAATTATTATGGGTTTTTGTGGTGTTGCACAGTCATTTCGAATGGTTGAAAGGGCATGGTTGATGTTTGATGGAGACCAGAATTCTACATTTATTCCGGCTCGTACAACGCAGCTCACCACTTCGTTATGTAGAACTCCGGAGCCTGCAATGCTCATCAGTTGGAGCGTTTTTACACTTATGTTTTCTATGTTTGTGGCCTTGGTTATCAGGCGTGGATCGCCGGTCTGTATTCCTAATGAGTCTTTCCAAAATAGGAGCTTTTTTGCATTTGCGTTTGCTGCAATTTCAGCAGCTGTGTAATCTGTTCCGCCGCGTCCTACAAGGCATTTTTCTCCCCGACTGTTGATGCCGTAAAATCCCGGAACAACCTGCCATTCCTCTGTTGTAGATTCAATTACGTCTCTGCATTTACCCGGCAGGGTGGTGTATTTTGCGTTGGCATAGTTGTCGGTGCAGGTTAACTCAAGGTCTTCGGGCAGTAATACAATTTGGTTTTTACCGATAAAACCTCCAATTACGATTGCCGACAGTCGTTCTCCCATCGATACAATTTCAGCAAAGAGGTGTGGTGTAGGTTGCGTTCTGTAGTTGTTAATGTCTGCATTAAGTTTCGCAATGGCCTTTCTTATTTTAACGATGGCTCGCTTGCGTAATCTTGTATCTTCAATGTATAAGCACCATTTTAAGTGGGTGTAATACAAGTTTTTTAGTATTTCGGTGTGTTCTTCTTTCGATTCTAATGCTGTAATAATCGAATCGGTTATGCCGAAAAGTGCTGAAACGACAATGATTTTTTTACCTGTATTTTTTCCAATTGAAGGTAGTAGGTTGTTCAATTGCTGTGGCGTTTTTAGTGTCGATCCGCCAATTTTATGTACGGTTATAGGTTGCATGCTCAATAAAATTACTGTTAGTGCTTTTGGGA
>JAWOEM010000293.1:0-7696 GCA_046482785.1 Salinivirgaceae bacterium | reverse complement strand
GTAAATTTGAAAATACACAACCCAGAGGAACTTTAGCCCAACTTGAAAAAATTAAGCTAAAAATCAAATGAAGTAAAAAAAATATATTTTCATTAATTATTGAATATCAGACAAATAAACCAAATCTTGAAACATTGATCATGATCATAAATCATTAATATAGAGCAATTTAGTAATCATGATATCTTCTGGTAGTCCCCCATAGTATTTGTTTGTTTAATTAGGTTTCGTATATTTACGGCATGGCTATAAAAAAAATTAAAAAGTAGAATCGGCACAGAATTAAAACAAAAGTAGCCCCCCAATTGTAAAAAATGAAATAGCAATATGCTGTTTGTGTAGGTGTTGCATAATTGCATTTTCAAGTTGGGTTACGGGCCAAGTATCGATCTATCCGTTTTTAGCAAAACAAAAAATGTGCGCATAGTATATTAGCCTCCATAATGCTCAGAAAGCTCTTCTACTTCGGCCAGCACCATAGTTTTCAAAGTTTTCGGGTGTGCAATCTCTATATGATTTCCAAATGTAATAATCCATTTAGCAAGGTATGCAAGGTCGTTGACAAGAAAAAACATACGCGAAGAATGCTCGTTAATCCTCTCTTCGCCCGTAAAACCAAAGTAATACCGAGAGTTTTGCAGTTGTGCATATATTCTTTGGTCAACAATAAGTTCTACATGAAAAAGCTCCTGATTACGCATCATTTCAGCACAGTAACGCTCAATAGAAAAATTTTCCGGATAGGTAAACAACCGGCTTGTAATTTTTACATTTTGAATGCGATCGAGTCTGAAATCGCGATAACTTTTACGCTTTCGGCAGAATCCAATCAAATGCCAGTTCATGCTATAGAACCAAATATTGTAAGGTTCAACCAAACGGCAGGTTTGTTCATTTTTTGATGCAGAATAATATGAGAGTTCAATTATTTTTTTCTCACTCATCGCTTGCATAATATACGAAAGATGGGGTGTTGGTTTTTGAGTGTTTTTGTATTCTGCTGCTTTGAGAACGGCTATTTGCCCTTCAATATCGGCAAGGTAAGCTTTGTCGGACTGCCGCAAAACGGATCGTATTTTGGTTAAACCGGACTGAAACTGTTGGTTGATTCCAAAATCGGAGTGTTTTTCCATTAGTTTGGAAGCAATAATAAATGCACCTGCCTCCTCTTTTGTGAGCGATACAGGCGGAAGGTGGTAGTTTTCGGCCAAATAATACCCAACTCCGGCCTCCCCGCCAATGGGCACACCAGCCTCCTCCAAGGAGCGAATATCGCGATAGATGGTGCGTTTACTCACCCCAAAGCGATCTGCCATTTCACCGGCTTTTACCACTTGTTTACTTTGTAAGTGAATGAGTATGGCAGATATACGATCGATGCGGTTCATAATGTAAAAATACCGAAAATTCTTTCAGCAAATCCATAAAAATTTCAGTAGAAAACTAACCGGCATTGTTAAAAAAAAGCGAGAGCCGAAGTGGCTTTCGCTTTTTTAAATATCCTTTACACTCCTATCCAGCTAATGTATAGTTGCATAATGCGTATATCCTGACGATTCATGTCGTTCAAGTCAACGATAAAGGCCCGATCTTCGGGGGGAAGCTTCTGAAACCATTGCTGAACACTATTATCCTGTAAGGAGAAGAAGATATGCATTAGATTTTTCTCGTGTTCGCTATAGCTTTCAATTTGTTGAACTACATTGGAATTATTTGTTAATACATTTTTCAGTTCTTCTTTTAGCTCCTCAAACAACTCATTGGCATTATTTTGTTTCAAAGCCATTACAACTCCCTGCATGGTAGCCACGGCTATCTGCTGGTCTTGCTGGTAACCGGCATTAATGCGCGGATCGTTTTTCAAATAATAGTTCAACTCTTGCAAGTTGTATTCAAAAACGTTTCGCAACAGTTCGTTGCCTTTTTCATGTGCTCCGGCCTGATAATAGGCATCGAAGAAATCGGTTTCCATAAAATCGAGCGCTTGCCTGCTGATTGGCAATATTTCGAGTGCCTTATCCAGCGTTTCAATGGCTTTCTGCTTTTCACCCTCTTTTATAAATTGTTGAGCAAGTTGGCCCATTTTTCGCCTGTAACTAACCACACTCAATGTACGTCTGTTAGTCCAATCTAAATGCACATCCGGATTATTCAAATTACGGTACATGAACGTATTAAAAAACCGATCGTAAAGTAACTCAGAATTAATACGCCCCAGATTTCCCGAATTATTTTTAATGGGAACAATCCGATAAGCAAAACCTTCCAATTGCGAGTAATTTTGCAAATCGGCAAACGTACCCCGACCGATACTGGAAAAATATATGGGTCGCTCCCAGTTATTATTAGCCAATAAATCGAGAATCATCATATCGCTTTTCATTAGCATACGCCCTTTGATGCTAAATACCATACGATCGACAATGAATGCCGTATCTGACGGTTGCACAGCGCCATTTTCTATCACTTTTTGTTTATCGATTGTAATCACAAACCGTTTGGCAGGAATATAATTTTCCATAGAACCGTCGTACCCGGTTACTTTTGTCGATGAAGCATCACTAGCAACAAAATCCATGGCCAATTTTAATGGCATAGGCGATTTCCCGATTGATTCAAGAAATTTTTCGGAGCTCTTTTGTAAAGCTTCTACCTGCATAAGGTTAAGCCCGTACTTGTCAACCCGTTCCTGGGTGTTTAATCGATTAATTAAAGATGCAAACTGAACCGGGGTTAGGTCTCCGCTTTGAATAACCTCCCATGTGGATGGCTCCTGCCGGGCAAATGAGCCGCTTTCTAACACCGTTCGGAGATCGATCACCAGATCATTAAACTCATCGCTCAATGAAGATTTATTGGCTTCGAAGCGCTCATTTATGAATAAGTCAGGACGATCCTGCACATAAATCATATCGCGTGTTCCCTGACGGTATTTCTCATGGTCCATAGAGAAAGGTACAGGCTTAGAGTCGTATGCTTGTTTTTTCATTTGGTCGATATACCAATCGGTGCTCAAGTAGGGCAAACATACGATTCGAACATCGGTTCGCTCCTCTTCCACTTCTTGCAAATACCATAATGGAAAGGTATCGTTATCGCCGTTAGTAAATATAATACCATCTTTTTCGCACGAATTAAGGTAATTAAATGCAAAGTCGCGTGCGGTGTAGCGTCCCGATCGATCGTGATCGTTCCAGTTTTCGCTTCCCAGCACCCCTGGAACGGCCACCAAACAAACAACCGATGCGGCTACGGCAGAAACTTTCTGATTGGCCACTCTCCTGAGGCCATCATAAAGAGCAAGTACTCCTAAGCCAATCCAAATGGCAAAGGCATAAAACGACCCGGCATAGGCATAATCGCGCTCACGCGGTTGCAACGGATTTTGGTTCAGATACACAACAATTGCAAGTCCGGTAAGTACGAACAGCATGGTTACGACCCAGAAATCTTTACGATGTTTGGAATAATGATACAGCAGTCCGATTAATCCCAAAAGGAACGGTAAAAAGTAGTACGTATTTCGGGCATTGTGATTGGCCAAATGATCGGGTAAGTCTTTCTGATCTCCCAACCGGGCATTATCGATAAACGGAATCCCCGAAATCCAGTTCCCATTGGCAGCCTCGCCATGGCCTTGAATATCGTTTTGTCGACCTACAAAGTTCCACATAAAATACCGACCATACATAAATCCGATTTGGTACGACAAAAAGTAGCGGATATTTTCTCCAAAAGTGGGTTTAACCCGCGTTTCACCCTGTACCTGAATAGGCGTTCCTTCTACATGGCCCCAACGTTCGTACTCCCGAATATGACTTTGATCGCTGCTATACATTCTAGGGAAATAGGTAATAAAATCTTCATGATAGATATACGAAAATCCTTTCACAAACTTTTCATACTCATCGCCCTTTTTACGATAAGAAGACTTATCCTCACTATCAACTACAGGAGCTGAATAATAGTGTCCCTTAACCAACGGCCGGTCGCCGTATTGCTCCCTATTCAGGTAAGATAAAAGGGAGAACAAATCTTCCGGATCGTTCTGATCCATGGGCGGATTGGCATTGGAACGAATAACGGTCATTGTGTAACTGGAATAACCTATAAGAATAACCGTAACACCCAAAATGATGGTATTGGCCAAAACCTTTCCTGTTTTATGTGTATACCAAATTCCATAGATCAATGAAGCTACGAGCAATATGGCAAAGAAAATAACGCCCGAGTTAAATGGCATACCTAATCCGTTGACAAACAATCGGTCGAAATAACTGGCAATAGCTACAGTATTTGGAATAATAAAATACATAATAAATGCCAGCAAGGCCACCGAAACCAGTCCGGCTGCGACTACGCCCTTTGCTGTAGTCGGAAACTTCCGAAAATAATAGACAAAAATAATAGCCGGAATGGCTAATAGATTAAGTAAGTGTACACCAATGGACAAACCAACAAGATATGCAATAAGAATTAACCAGCGGTTTGCATAAGCCTCATCGGCCACATTCTCCCATTTCAAAATAGCCCAAAAAACCACAGCGGTAAAAAGCGACGAAAGCGCATATACTTCTCCTTCCACAGCAGAATACCAAAATGTATCGGTAAACATGTAGGCAAATGCACCAACAAACCCAGCGCCTAAAATAGCCATTTGCCGCCCCATTGAAAGTTCGCCTCGCACAGCCATAATTTTTTTGGCCAAATGAGTAATCGTCCAAAATAAAAACATAATGGTGGCTGCACTGGCAATACCCGACATGGCATTTACCATGGTAGCAGCATCGGCCGGACTTGCCGCAAATAGCGTAAAGAAGCGCCCGATAACCATAAATAATGGAGCACCCGGTGAGTGAGAAACTTCCAGTTTATAGGCCGAAGCAATAAACTCCCCACAATCCCAAAAACTGGTAGTATGCGGAATGGTAAGTAAGTACACGATGGAGGCTACCAAAAAAGTAACCCAGCCTCCAATAACATTTAATCGTTTGTAGTCCATATCAATAACATTTATTCTTTTTCGTACTTTAAAATTCGGATTAATCCCTTAACAGTAAAGAGCTTAATACTTAATGAAAAAATCATACCCACAATGAGTAAAACAGCAGCTTGCAGCGCCCACATGATGGGTAAATCGTTAATAAAAGTTGCTGCCAACACCACAAAAGCAATAAAAACGGTAAATTTAAGTATTAGCTTCACATTTAATCGGAGATCAAAAAGTTTATATGACAATATAATTTGTATAAGTGCAACCACGGCCTGAGTAAAAATGCTGGCAATGGCTGAACCATATGCTTGGTATTTGGGAATAAGAATCAGGTTTAACGATACATTTACAACCATTCCACTCAAGGCCATTATATTCAAATATTTCAACGAGCCATTGGCGGTGAGTAACGTACCAAAAATATAGGAAGAGGAGATGGGAATTAGAGCTAAAATCAACACTCCAAAAACCGGAGCGGAAAATTCCACTTGATGATGGTACAATAAATTCATCAGTTCGTGGCGATAAAAGTAGCTGGTTACAGAAATTAAAATAACCGGTACCAAAAGCAACATGACTGAAAGCCTCACCATTTCGTCGATACGCTCTCGCCTTTTAATCATGTGCGAAAAAATGGGGAGCAACAATCCGGCAAATAAAAAGGCAAACATCGAAGCTGCATCGAGCACACGAAAACCCTGAGCATAAATCCCCGATTGCACATTCCCGTCGGGTAGCATCCGATTAAGCATAACGGTATCGACCCGGTAATAGAAAGCCATAAGCAAAATAAGCAAGGCGTAAGGTAAACTTTTCCGCAAAATCACGCGCGAAAAAGTCATATCGAAATGCATTCTAAATGAATCGGTATTTAACCAAACCAAAACAAAAACTATGAGTGCAGTAAGGCTGTAGCCGATAGTTTGTGCATAGATAAACCATTCGATTCGAAATGGTGAGTCGGTAACATTTCCCCACAATAAAACGGCACAAATGGCTATCATGAGTATGCGGTCGAGCACCGAAGCCAAGCTGTCGGTTTTAAACAAATGAAGGCCGGCCAAATTAGAACGGAGGTATAAAATAAACGAAAGTAAAAACTGATTAAAGGCCAGAAAAAGAAGCATTCGAAGTTCGGTGAAATTATAGTCTAACACCACAGCAACACCCAGTGTAACAATAAAATAACCAACAGCCAACAAAAATTTAAGAACTACAATATTTGAAAAATGCTTCGATAATAGAAATTGGTGTTGCGATATGTTTCGATTGTTGTAGTTGGTAAGTCCTAAGTCGAGTAAAATATTTAAAATAAGGGAGAAATTGAACAATGCAAAATACATCCCGTACTCTTCCGGCCCTGCAACATTCTGTACTGTTCGGTCGATTCCGAATATCCAAAATGGTTTTACCAGCAGGTTTAGCACAAGAACCAACCCCAGGCTCTCCAAAAACTTTTTTATCAAAGTTGGTTTCTCTTTTTTAATCACGTTAAAACTTTATTTAGTGGCTGAATGTAAGAATTTTTTTACTATAGGAATAACTATTTTCGGCTTTTCAATAAAAGATGTGTGCCCACAACCTGAAATACAATCGTATTGTATAGAAGGATTTTCATCGGCCATTTTCTGATAAAGTTCGATCGGAATAAATTGGTCGGCATCGCTTCCCACTAAATGAAAAGGCAATACTGGAACGACCTGATGTTCCACACGTTGCATCATACCCATAAGCGTAGCAATAATTCCTTCCGGTTTAAATCCTTTAGCGCGTTCCATAATGGTTTCAACCGTTTGCCGAACGGCAGGCAAATTTTGCGAAGCTACAATTTTTGGCAACATGCCGGTTACCACAAGCGATTGTTTTCCCTTTTTAATAAGTTCGATTTCTCTAAGGCGATTCTCCTTCTTTTCGGGACTGTCGGCATACAATGTCGAATGTAAAAGGCCCAAGGCTTTTACCTTTTGCGGAAACATGCGACTAAAAGCCTGCGCTACGTAACCGCCCATAGAATGTCCGTAAATGAAACACGCTTCAATATTTTCGTGTTCCAAAATGGCATTAATGGCTTCGGCCATCAACTCCATGGTATGAGCAGCTGCTATTACATCAGAAGCGCCGTGCCCCGGCAAATCGGGCGCAATAATTGTGTAGTTTTCAAATTGCTCAGCAACAGCATCCCATACTTCTTTCGTCTCTAAAAACCCATGCAAAAGCAAAATGCAGGGGCCTTTATGATATTTATTATACGAAATATTTTTCTGCTGAAATGGAATAATAGGCATAGCGTTTCATAATATTTTTTTCTTCAATGTCAATCGGCAAATAATTATCACTCAAAAAAGTTTATGATTTCCATTCTTAAGCACAATCGGCCAGTATTTTAAAATTGCATTATCAATAAACGTGTCTCAACTCACTTTCACCCACTTTTGCACGGCCACTTTTTGCCCGTTCTTAAATAATTGGACGTAATATGTACAGGGTACTAGGCGATGAGCATCAAAAAACACCCTTCCGTGCTGCGCATTCATTGCAATTTCAGATGCTAAAACACCATTAGCATCATAAATTTTTAATGTGTGTCCTACGCCAGCCGAATTATAATAAAAACCGTTGTGAGCGGGATTAGGCCAAATTTTGAAATCGATTGTATTTAATGCGCCAATGGTCGATGAAGGACCATGCCAACGGCCAACAGCG
>JAWOEM010000282.1:0-2827 GCA_046482785.1 Salinivirgaceae bacterium | reverse complement strand
ATTATTCGTAATGCTGCTCGTAAATAGACCAATACTGATGTATGATGCGCTCATAAGTATCAGCCCCAGATAGCCTGTCCACACAGCGCCATGGTCTATGGGGCCAATGTTCCATATAGTGATGTAGTAGGGCAGGGTTAGTGCCAGCGAAATACCGATGAGAATAAGTATCGATAAAAACTTACCCATTATTATTTGCCAATCGCTAACCGGTTTGGTTATAAGCATTTCGATGGTTCCCGAGCGTTTTTCTTCGGCCAGCATACGCATGGTGAGTGCCGGAATAAAGAAGAAAAGTGTCCAGTATGCAACGCTAAAAAAAGGTTTCATCGATGCCTGTCCCATAAAAAAAACATCGCTTCCCGAAATCCATGTGAAAAATCCGCTAAAGCCCAAAAATGCAATTAGCATGATGTAGGCCATTAGCGAATCAAAAAATGCGTTTAGTTCACGTTTTGTTATTACCCATATTTGTCTCATGTTCTTGTGCTTTTTAGTTCATTGTTAATTCGCGGAATACATCTTCCAGTTTTGTTTCTATTGGCGATAATTGTGCGATATACCAATTGTTTGTTACGCACATATCGAATATGGCTTTCGCCGATGCTTGTCCTTCTCTGCTTTGAATTTCGTAAATTGTTTTGCCCGGGTTTTTAATGTCGACCATTTCAACTGTTTCGAGCTGTTTTAGGGCATCGTATACGGTATTTTTATCGCCGCCTTCAATCTGTACATTGAGTATTTCGTTTCCTTCCGATTTTTTGCGCAGCTCCTCAGATGAGCCGTCGGCAACAATTTTCCCCTTGCTGATAATCATGATGCGGTCGCAGGTGGCTTCTACTTCGGCCAGAATGTGCGAGCTGAGAATAACCGTTTTTCGCGACCAATTTTCCGGATTAGTTCGCGTATTTCTACAATTTGGTTTGGATCCAGTCCGGTGGTAGGCTCATCGAGAATTAGTACTTGTGGGTCGTGGATAAGCGCCTGCGCCAGCCCAACGCGCTGCCGATATCCTTTCGATAGTTCATTAATTTTTTTGTGTTTTTCGGCTTCCAGCCCACATACCTGAATCATTTCGGAAATCCGTCCATTAATTTTCTCTTTGGGCAGATTGTGAAGTTTAGCCACAAATTGCAGGTAGTCAATAATATCCATATCGGTGTACAGTGGGTTGTGTTCGGGCAGGTAACCAATACGCGACTTTACCAAATCGGGGTTCTCGGCAGTGGTATCGCCACCAATGCTAATTTTTCCCTCGTCGTGCTCCAGCGAACACGCTATGGCGCGCATAGTAGTGGTTTTGCCTGCGCCGTTAGGGCCTAAAAAGCCCAACACTTCGCCCGTGTGTACCTTAAATGAAATATTGTCTACAGCTTTTTGTGTGCCGTAGCTTTTCGTGAGATTTTCAACAACAATATCCATGGTTACTTATTTTATGTGATAATTTCGACATGTTTTTTCACATACAGAATGCCATGGTTGGTATTGCTGAAATTTTGACAGGGCTTTTAACTTTTTTTAACCCTTTTGCTTCGATTATTGTGCCTGAATGCTGTGTTTGCCTGAGGGTGCCTGAAATTTTTACTGTCGCCAAAAATTTGATTTTATTGATTTTTGGGTATATTGCAGGTTCCTTTTTTAAAAAAATGCAACTTTTAGTTGCAGCTATACCAGTGGCATGGGGAACTGACAGCAGATAAATAATACAAAATGATCGAAACGCAGACAAATACACTATGGCTTAAAGCCGGAATAATAGGTAGCACCTGGGCGGCATTTGAAATTATTGTGGGGAGTTTTCTACACAATTTACAAGTGCCATTTGCAGGTACGTTATTGTCTGCTGCCAGTGTGTTTTTACTAATTAGTTTTTTGCAAATGTGGCAGGAAAAGGGCATCATTCTGCGGGCAGGCATCATTTGCGCGCTTATGAAATCTATTTCGCCAAGCGCAATTATTATAGGTCCCATGGTGGGAATTTTTATGGAAGCCCTAATTATTGAACTTTTTGTATTGCTCCTCGGACGAAATGTATTCGGATACATTGTGTCGGGCGCCGTAGCCGTACTGTGGTCGTTGGGGCAAAAAGTTCTGTTTTTATTGCTCATGTACGGACTAGACCTTATTGAATTGGCCAAATCGCTTTATCAGTACTTAATAAAAATATCGGGAATCGATGGATTGTCAGCTGTTTACCTCATTGTGGGTATTGTGGTTATGTATTTAATTGTGGGGGCGTTAGCCGCCTATGCCGGGTTTGTTAGTGGCAAACGATACCTGAAAGCGCCTGCTAAACGCGGTGAACCTATTGCTGCTAATGGCAATCAGGCACAAGTATTAAATGCGCATACCGACCAATCGTTTAGTTTGGCATTGCTGGGAGTTATTGTATCAATGATTGTGGTAAGTCTTTATTTTATCAATAATCAAATGTATGTTTACGGTGCCATTTCTGCTATTTCGTTTGTGGTTTTTTGCATTATACGCTACAAAAATGCGATGAATCGTTTGCGGAAGCCGGGGATATGGATTCAGTTTTTTCTCATTACCACCGGAGCTGCTGTGTTGTGGGATTGGACATCGACAGGTAATTTATTGTCGCTTAACGGACTAACTGTTGGACTGGAGATGAATGCTCGTGCGATCATTATTATTTTCGGATTTGCAGCTGTAGGTGTCGAATTGCGTAATCCGATTATTACGGCATTGCTCTACAAACGAGGATTTAAAAACCTGCATCATACTTTATCGTTTGCTTTTTCGGCATTGCCTGCCATTATCGATAGTTTACCCAAGCCAACCCATATATTGAAAGAACGCAAAGTAG
>JAWOEM010000275.1:0-4325 GCA_046482785.1 Salinivirgaceae bacterium | reverse complement strand
TGAGGAAAAAGAGGAATATCATAGTCCATATATAGAAGAGCCAGGTGCAGAAGTAAGAAGATTAGACATTAAAAAAGTTAATAAATATAAAAGCAATATAACCAATAAAGATATGGCAATAAAAATATCTTCATTGGTTAGATATATGCAAATAAATGGTAAGAAAAATTATAATCAAATAAAGTCAGGGTCTATATCACTAGCTCTTTTATGTGATTCTAAATATGCATTTGCATTTGCTGGTGTATTATTAGCATTGACCGGAGCTTTAACATTTGGATGCATCTTAGCAGCAATGTAAGATTCTAAAATTTCATGAATTGCATTTGTGCCAATTTTATTTCCTCCTTCATTTTGTTCTTGTTTTGCCTGTTTTAAATTGAAAAATTGCATCGTTTTAACAGTCTTCTTCCCTGAAGAATCACTGATTTCCCTATTACCTCCAAATCCTCCAATATCATTTAATGCCATATTTCCATCCACTGTAACAATATCTTGATCACTGTTTAATAAATTAACTTCAATTTTTGAATTGTTTATTGCTTCAAATAGTAATATATCTTTATCTGTAACAGCTTCTCCTGATGCCAATAATCTTTGAGTCTCTGAATCCCAAGTAATAGTTAAATCACTTAATTTATCAATCTCTTCTGCGATTATATTTTGGTCAAATCCTCTAATCTTTACTCCTAACGAATTATTATCTTTTGTTTTCTTAACACTTGATGTAATACTTGGCTCATCAGCATGGGGATTGCTCAGCAATTTACTACCACTATTATTCTCAATCTCCGAACCGTCAACATTATTTAGGGCAGGATCCACACCTTTTGGCGGATCATCATCCAGCGCCCCAGTAGGGTCAATTCTGTTAATCGGATTATTCTGACAGTAGTTGTAAGGATTCACCCAGGAACGTTCTCCGGCCATAGGGTCAACTGAAATAAAGCGCCCCAGCCACGGAGCATACAGACGAAAACCATAGTTATAAAGCCCGGTTTCTTCATCGCGTTCCTTGCCAACGTACTTGTAGCGTTTTTGAGAAATATCGGTGTTGTGTTTTTGGTAGCTTGTGGTTCCGAAAGGATGATACTCTTCGTAAGAAATGATGTCGGCGTTTTCATTTAATTCAACACTAGCTGAGCCCAAATGGTCATTGAGTTGGTAACGTACTACCTCAACAGGGTTTGAAACCGCAGAACCATTCTCGGTGGTTAGTTTCTCAACCATGGCTATTCGTGTAGTATCGTCGCTAATGTGCACTGTTTGACGTTCTTTTTTGGGATTTGTTTCATCGTTACCATTTTCAATTTCACGATAAATTTCGTAATTGCCAAAATATAAACGTTCATTTTTGTCACCGTTTTGTTTTACGGTAATTTTCCGCACTCTTTCTCCTGTTGCATCATACCTGTAATATGTGCTTTCTGTTCCTTTTGTGCTTTTTATGAGCATATCTTCATGATCCCATTCCATTAATGTAAGGTGAGGCATGGAGGTGATATTGCCATGTGCATCATACGTATAATCATCCAACGTTTGGGCACTGTCGTGTTTTAACAGCTTGTTTGTACTTTCATCGTAGACGTATCCACGTGTCCAGTTTTTTGAAGGATCAGAACCAACAGTGTGTTTGATTTCTTGAATATTCCCCAACTGGTCGTATGTATATTGCTGCATGAATTGGTGAACAGCTTGCGTATTCTGTGCACTTGCACTATCGGCAAAATAGCCTCCGGCTGAAGCCTTTGCCAATCCGGCCAGTTCCCGGCCATTTCCACTTTTTAAGCGATACAGGGCATCGTACGTGTATTGTTTTTTGGGATGAACGGGTGCGTTATCATAATAGGTTGTTTCCTGCGCATTATCAACAACCTCCACAATATTTCCAACCGGGTCGTAAGTGTAATTCAAATCTTGTAAAATATCAGCCCCGGCGTTCCGTGTGGTTAATAACCGTTTTAACCGGAACGTGTTCGGGTCGTACTCGTATTTGGTTTTGCTGCCGTTGCCGTAATAAATGGCGGTACGCTGGCCTTTTTCGTTGTAGTTAATGTTGCTTACATAAGTTTGTGAGTCTTTTTTAACGGTTTCCAAAAGCCCGGCTTCGTTGTAGGTGTGTTCAATTACAGTGTTGTCGGGCATGGTTTGGGTTAGCGGACGGTTAAGGGCGTCGTATTCTGTTTTTCTGGGGTGGCTCATAGGGCAGATTTAAAAGCCTCGGAAGGTTTCCGAGACTTATAATTATCTTATTTTTTCTTATGTGAGAAATTCAAAAGCTATTATGAATATACTAATTAGAACAGTAATTATTTTTCGGGGTTCTTTAGCCTTTAATTTTTTAAATTTAGCAATGATTCTATGATTTTCATCGTCTACATTCCAATATCTATAGAAATTTAAAACCACTAGAGGAATGGAAAAAAACCGAACTAACTGCATGTAGTCTGTTTCTAGTAAGATTCTGAATGTATTATGAATAATTATTATTTCTACAATTGATAATAAGGAAGATGCATACCAACTTTCCTTTAAACCCTTCATAACGATGAAATAATGATAGAATATATAGTCATATAACTTCATTATCTTGCAATTAAGGTTTTCTAATTTTGTTTAAATTCATATTGTCGATTATCGAATCTATTTCTATTTGGATCTAATTTATTCTTATATCTATTGAGATTTCTTTTAGCATTTTCAAATTTCTTACTATCACCAAATCTATACTGTTCAACTTTTTGTTCATATTCATGGACTTTCATTCTATTAAACTTAGGATCATCCATAATCATTTTCCCAAACTCATAACCTAAAGAAATGATACCAGAAACTCTAGATAATGCTTGAGAAAGTCCGAGCTCAATGAGTTCTCCAGAGCTATCGCTGTTTAAAGCCGAATGAATATTTAGAGCAACCCCAAATCTACCAAAACCTTTCTTTAATGCTGAAGTTCCTTTGTTTAAACTGACTAGTTTTTTTGTTCCTTTTAATTTTACTACATCTTTAGAACCTAAAACTTTTGTAGAACTAATATTTTTGAGTCTTGGGTCTTTTACTCTTGAGTAAAAATTGCCATCATTACCAGAAATCCAATTTTTATCAAATTGGCTAGCACCAGCTTGCAATCCTGCAGTTGCTGCTGATAATTGACTTCTAACTTCATCCAATGGAATACCATTAAAAGATTCAAGTTGTTTCGGGGGCTTTAATATTTCTTTAGGTGGTTGTCCTGCTATAATATTAGTATTATCATTTAAGGTTGCTGGAGCACTTATACCTTCTACATCATTAATCGGTATTGCTTCTAAATTACGATTCGGCGGATCATCATCCAGCGCCCCTGTCGGATCAGTTTTGTTAATCGGATTATTCTGAACATAATTGTAAGGATTCACCCAGGAACGTTCGCCAGCCATAGGGTCAGTGCTCACAAATCTGGCAATCCAACTCGCATAATATCTCGCCCCGTAATAGTACAACCCGGTTTCCTCGTCGCGTTCTTTGCCTACATACTTATATCTCTTTTGTGCAGTTTCAGTTTCGTTTCTACCTGATCGATAGCTAGTTGTACCAAACGGATGATATTCCTCGAAAGAAATTATTTCGGCATTTTGGTCAAGTTCTAAACTTGCACTTCCCAAATGATTATCGTACTGGTAACGAATGGTTTCTGTAGTACCATCGTTATCAATCATGGCAATTCGCTTTTGGTCGTCCGAAATATGAACGGTGGTGCGTTCCACATCTAAAGTGCCGCTTGTGGTTTTGCGGCATACTTCGTAATCGCCCACGTAAAAACGTTCTTCGGTTATGTTTCCTTTCTCTACCACTTTTCGTACGCGGTTTCCGTTAGCATCGTAAACATAGTATGATTCAAACGTGCCGTTGGTCGCGCCAAGAAGCTGGTTTTTGTAATCCCAGTTCATTTGAGTTAGGTGTGGCATGCTCGTAATATTCCCGTGTGCATCATAAGTGTATTCTGTTGTGCCATCGGTGTGGCCAAGTAGTTTATTGTCGTTGGTGTTGTAAACGTAATCTCTTGTCCAATTTCCAACACTTTTCATTTGTAAAATATTGCCCAACTCATCGTAGGTGTAGATGGGGGAGGGGGGCTGATGCGCGTCCTCTTTGTCCTGTTGGTGCTGTTCAACCTGGGATATCTCGGCTTCGTTCTGTGGACT
The DNA here is from genome assembly GCA_046482785.1 of Salinivirgaceae bacterium. GTDB lineage: Bacteria > Bacteroidota > Bacteroidia > Bacteroidales > Salinivirgaceae > Salinivirga. Next base: position 141 of record JAWOEM010000275.1, on the reverse strand, counting down.
CGCAGGTTAGCAGAACGTCGATACCCTGCTCTATGAGGCCCTTCAAGGCGGATAGACTTACGCCGTGTCCCTCTCGCTCTCGGTTTGGGATGTGAAAGCGCACCACTCCGCCCAGGTCGCGGAGGGTGGAGACGAGGATCG
>JAWOEM010000211.1:0-2502 GCA_046482785.1 Salinivirgaceae bacterium | reverse complement strand
CGGAGGAGTGCCAATGCACCGAGCTTCTCTTCCCTCAAGAGACGCTCCCAGGTCTCCTTCTTATCCGCTCCAGAGGAAAGATTGACTTCCCAGGTGTCCGGCGACTCAAGAGTACCATCAATCAGCTTCTTCCAAACAAGCTCTTGCTCCTGGCTCGTCGGATTGGCATGGCAGAGGAAAAGAACATCCCGGAGTTTTACTTCCCCATCCCGGTTGTATTTAGCTAACTGATAGGCATTGAACTTCTGGAAAGCTGCCGCAAGCCCCTTCTTGACTTGCGCGGAAAGAGGCTGTCTTCCGTCTTTCCAATACAAGGCAACAAACTCAGCCAGCTCATACGTTTCCGCCTTTCCATTTCTGGAATGTATTGGTTAAAATGCGCTGTTGGTTTGCCATACTGAGGTGGGCGTTGGTTTCGAGGAGTTGTTTAAATCGGCTTTTATTAAACTTTTTTAAATGTTGTCCACCAAATTGGTCGGCGTACCCATCGCTGAACATATAAAACTGGTCGTTGGGTTGCAGCTCTAAGGTTTTTGTGGTAAATGGTTGCATTTTTATGTAAATGGAAATAGGCGCCTTATCTGCTTTGTATTCATAAAGTTGGTTATCGCGAATTAAAATAAGCGGGTTACGGGCGCCGGCGTATTGCAGTTTTTGGGTTTCCGCATCGAACGATACGATAGAAATGTCCATTCCGTCGCGCTGTTCACCCAGTTCCAGACTTTGATTAAGCGACGTAATAATTTCATCGCGTAAGCGGTCGAGAACAATTCCAGGTATGGTTTGCTGTTCTTTCATTACTATTTCGCGTAAAAACGATATTCCCAACATACTCATTAGAGCGCCCGGAACGCCGTGTCCGGTGCAATCGGCAATCGCTATTACAATTTTCGAATCTATTTTTGCCCACCAATAGAAGTCGCCACTAACACGATCTCTGGGGTAGAACAAAAGCATATTATCGTTGAAAAATTTCGTTAAAAGCGATTGGTCTGTAAACATGCTGTTCTGTATGCGCTTGGCATACTCAATACTTTCGGTTAAGTCGCGGTGAATTAGTTCCAGTTGGTCTTTCTTCGACTCTAGTTCGTTGCGTTGGGCAAGTATTTCTTCGGTTTGCTGAAGTAACTCTTCATTTTTTTCTTGAATTTCTTTCGTACGTGTATTAACCAATCCTTCAAGTTCTTTTTGACGATATTTGTACGATGCGATGCGCCAGCGGTAAACACCACCTAAAAGGATTAAAATAATAGTAATTCCCAAAACTTTTGCCCATAAGGTTTGCCACCACGGAGGTGTAATGGTAAAATGAAATTTGGTGGTGTTGCTCCATTGGCCTTTTGAGTTGTAGGCTTTTACTTTAAATGTGTATTTTCCCGGTGGAAGGTTACTGTAGGTCGATTTATGCAAGCGGGTAGGAGGGTTCCAGTTTTCCTCATATCCTTCGAGCATAAAGGCATATTTTACGGTTTCGCTGCCTCGCCACGAAGTTGCGTTAAAATTAAATGTTAGGTGATTGATATGATGACTCATTGTCAGTTCTTCTGGTAGAAAAGTCCATTTTTTTGTTCCTGAATAGTTTATAGAGGCTTGATCAGGTATATTAAGCTTCGTTCTGAGTTGGTCTAGTGGGTCGTTTTGCTCGTTTTGTTTTGTCCAGTCTATAGGTTCAAAAAAGAGCTCTAAATCGTTTATTCTCACTTTTAATTGTGTGGTATCGGCCATTTCGAAGGGCTTGCGATATTGGCTGATCATTTTTCCGGTTCCCCACCAAATTTGACCGGTATGGTCAATTCCAGCCGAATTATTTGAAAATACATCGCCTCCAATATAACCCTCGCTATACGAGTAATTTTCAATTGTGTATGCATCATTAAATACTTCAAGGGTATTGCCCGATTTGGAGGTGGTTTTGGTTGGAACCAAGTGTGCTATGCCATGTTCTGTTCCAAGCCATATTTCTTTGCCGTCGGCCGATAAAATGGTTTTAATCATATCTGAAGGCAACCCGTTTATGGTTGAGAGTGTAGTAACAGAGGCGGAGAACAGGCTGTAAAGCGTAGCTTTGTCTGTTGAGCGTAACGTGTTATTGTCAGCCGTACCCATATGCTCGATGAACGATTTGTTGATTATTGTTAATTGATCGCTTGTGCCTACCCATAAGTCGTTACCCTTTATAAATGTTTCGGTTAGAAGGGTTTTTTAAGTTTTATTGTTTTATAATATATATTTTAAAGAATTATCTTTTGTTATTTTATCATTTCTTCAGTTTTGAAAAGATTAAAGATTGGTATTGGATTATAAACTATTTTTTTCATTTCAGGTTCTGCTCCTGTTTGAAGCATGTCGTCCTCTAAAGAAGTCATATCTAAATATGTTACTTCACAAACCTGAAAATCTTTAATAAAGTTAGGATAAGCAATAATATCAAGATGTTGTCTTAAGGGCCGACGAGCCCCGCACCAGGCCGCTCTCGGGCAGCGGGCACTCTAAATCCCTGGA
>JAWOEM010000195.1:0-7466 GCA_046482785.1 Salinivirgaceae bacterium | reverse complement strand
GAGTTAAGTAGACGTGAGGATATTGAGGAGTACTTGGCTCAGTCTTTGGCGTTTACAGAGATCATGCGACGCAGGCTGAAGCCTTCCACAGCGGTCACAGGATCAACCTGCTCCAGCCGATCAAAGTGGATACGCTGCCATTGCGCTCGGCTGACCTTGATGCTGAACAGGTATTGGTAAAAACACCTATTTATGTATTTATGACGCATGTTAGAATTCATTGTAGTGTAAAACTTCGTAATTTGGTCCCGTAAAGTGAATAAACGAATCTTTATATCGATATTATTTATTGTTCTATTATTTGAAGTTGGGAAAGCGCAAGAGGTTTGGACAAAACTATTTCCGGGAAAACAAGCGCAGGAACTGGCTGATTTGTATAGAACCGTTCGTCAGTCAACTGACGAACCGGTAGACTATGTGCATTTATTGAGATACGTAAATGTACTTAACGACTTTGCTGCGCTTAATTATGCCGAGCTGAATGAAGATTTCCAAACAAAAGTGATGGAAGTAATTATTGCGCCCGACACCCTAACCTATTTGAAGGAAAACAGAAAAGTTAAGACCCTGAGCAAGAAATTTCTCGATCTAAACGCCATTTTACCGCTTTTTGTTATTCAACGAGATGCCTCCCGATTCAATAAACCTGCAGATACATTGCAAATTGTACTTGAGGAATCAGGTAAAACAGTATCGGTAATTGTCAACAATAATGTGATCAAAGGTTACTTGCTGTCTTATGGCGACAATGTACTGGTGGCCGAACAAAAATTGCGCAATATTGATGATAAGGAGTTCTTAGCAATTATTGACGATTACCGTGCAGGGGATCTTGAAAAGTTAGTGGTAACTTCGGGCGCTTCATCTGCATCGGAGGAATCCGCTTCAACTAAACCCGATGCAGATCAAACAGCAACTGTGCAAGCAGAAACAGGAGCTAAAACACAATCAGATGCGCCACAGACCGCTAAAGTCGTAGAGGCTAAAACAGAAACGAATACCGAAACGGCAGACAATACGCCGCAAGATAATGTTGCTGATAAGGGCAGCAGAACCGAAACAAGTAACCCGAATCGGGGAGAAACCGACAAATACGTGGAAACCGACACCTACAAAGTTATTCCTGAGCAAGAGCCTATGCCATCTGCAGAGGTAGCCAAGGGAATCGCCTACCGCATACAAATTGCTGCTGCCCATTCTCAGCTTTCCGAAAATTCTCTAAAAGCCCGATATTCCGGAAACCGACCAATAAGCCATTTTAACGAAGGTGGCTGGGTGAAATACTACGTAGCCGAAACACCATCGTTGAGTGAGGCTCAAACTATAATTGGAGAACCCGAAATGCCTGCCGATGCATTTATTATGGCATACAAAGATGGCATAAAAGCGCCCCAATACCTGAATATTGCTTCTGGTGGAGGCGATATAAAAGATTTATACCCGTTTACTACAAACAAAACGGTTATGGTTGTTCAAATTGCAGCCGATAAGCGTGAACTTAATATTAGTGCGCTTAAAAGACGGTACTCAGGCACTGAACAGATTTACCACCTTAAAAAAGGCGAATGGCATCGGTACTCCATTGGGTTACTTAACAATTTTGAGCAGGCAAATCGCATGCGCCAAAATAGCGGCGTAGATGATGCTTTTGTTACTGCCTATAGAAATGGAAAACGCGTCGATTATTGGATAACCACACCTCAAAATGCACCGAAAAAAAATGTGCCCATTCACTATGTGGTGCAAATTGCAGCTGCTCACCGACCTTTAACCGACGAAGCAATTGAAGAAAAATACACCGGCAAGCATCAGGTTGAGCATTTTATCGAAAACGAATATCATAAATATACCATTGGTAAGTTTGAAACATTTGCAGAGGCAAATAGAGTTAAAATGGAATGCGGAGTGTTAGATGCTTTTATTAAAGCTTACCAAAACGACAAGAAAATAAATCTTTATCAAGCAAAAAAATTAACCGACAATAATTAAAACTTATGCGTATGAAACGAGCATTATACATTCTACTGGTACTTTTTCTGATGAGTTCATGTATCTCACAGAAAAAAATATGGTTAATGCAAGACCAAAAAGCACAGACACAAACTGAATTTCTGAACCCGCAAAAAGAGGCGTATACAGTAAAGCCAGACGATCGACTATTTATTAAAGTGTATAGCAGCGATAAGCAAACAAGCAAGTTTTTCCAAACCGACTTGCCCAACTTTATGAATAGCACATACCAATACATCAACAGTTACCCTGTAGACCCGGACGGATATCTTAATTTTTCTTTTATCGAAAAAATTAAGGTCGAAGGGCTTACGGTACGCGAAGTAGAAAAGGCATTGCAAGAAACCCTTAACGAATATTTCAAGGAAGTTACAGTTGTGGTAAAGCTCGTCAACTTTCAGGTTACCGTGCTTGGAGAGGTCGATAGCGAAGGCAAATACACTATAAATGAAGAGCGCCTAAATCTACTACAAGCTATTGCGCTAGCAGGTGGAATAAAGGAATTTGGCGACCGTAGAAATGTTTCGCTAATCAGGCACACCAAAACCGGATCGACAGTGCACTATATCGACCTTACCGATAAGGGCATACTTGAATCAGATTTGTATTACATTCAACCGGGTGATGTGTTATATGTAAAATCGATGAAAACAAAATCGTTCGCCTACGAAAAAATGCCTTACTCAGTAGTATTGTCAACGTTGGCAGTAATCGCTTCGCTTGTAGCAATATTAAAATAAGCACAAAATAGTAGATCGGAAAATGCAATACGAAAACGACGGATTGGTCTCAGATGAGGTTATCAATATCAGGCAAATCATACGCAAAATCATTCCTTATTGGCCTTGGTTTGTGGCTTCTGTTGCGGTTTCGTTGATTGCTGCATTTTTATGGATTCAAACCTGCTCACCATCGTATGTGGCTCACGCTACGTTGCTCGTAAAATCTGATGAGCGCGCAATGAACTTGAGCAACGTTTTCATGAATCAATCAGCGAAAACAAATATTGCAAACGAAGCAGGTATAATTCAGGCTATTAGAACCAAACAGTATGCGTTAAAATTTGTCAATACCGGGGTATCGTATTTTACGAAAGACCGGTACAAAACCATTGAGCAATATAGCAACCCGCCATTCAGAGTTTTTATAGATTCGGGGCACGTACAGCCTTTAAACATCTCCATAGAATTTGAGAAAACCGAAAGCCAAAAATTCCATATTCAAATCGATGAGGAAAAGGCGTCATTTGGGAAACCCGATCAATTGTCAGCCGATTATATAAAACCAATTCAGCTAGATACAGTTATAGATGCAGGCGAATGGCTTACAACTGCCGATTTTTCATTTCGTATTCAGGAAAACCGCAGTTCATCAAGCGAAATGGAGCATTACTTCATGATTAACTCCGTAGCCCGGCAAATAGGATTCTTTGCCAATCTGAAAACAAATTCCGATAAAGAATCAGCCTTACTCACATTATCGCTCGAAACACCCGACCCAAAAAAATCTGCCGACTTGCTTAATGCCCTAATTCATGCGTATCAGCGACTCGAAACATCGAAAAAAATTGATGAACGCGGCCAAACAATCGACTTTATCGATCAATTATTGGTGGAAGTTTCCGATACGCTGGAGCTTTACGAGGAGCAATTGACTCAATTTCAGATCGATAACTTAACCATCGGAATAGCGCCCAAAAGCACACTGCTCTACAATAAGTATAGCGACTTGCAAAATAAGTTGAGCCGGCTTTCTTTGCAGCAACGCTATTACAAGCATGTAGCAAAACTTTTGCAAACCGAAGAAAAAATTGCCGATCTCATATCTCCTGGAGCACTGGGAATAAATGAACCGGTTGTCACCGACTTGGTAGCACAAATGATCGATCTATATGCTCAAAAAAGCGAAATATCTTACAATACCCGCAAAGATAATCCATACACGAATGTGCTGGATGAAAAAATTAGTCAATTAAAAAACTCGCTCATTACAAATATCAACAACAACCTCGATGCATTGGCACTTTCGCGCAAAGAGTATGAAGAGCAGTTTGCACAAATTGAGCAGGAACTAAGCGAATTGCCTTTAACCAATAAGCACCTCAATAATTATGAACGTCGGTTTAATGTAATCGACGATTTGTATACATTTTTACTCAAACGCCGCAGCGAGGCTCGCATTGAGCGTGCCGGCACCCGTCCGGTTAATGATGTGATTCAATTTGCCGGGCCATTGACCACTACAATAAATCAAACAAATTCGATTCAGATTTTTATTATTGCACTATTGCTCGGACTTATTTTACCATTTGTTTTCATTCAGGGCAAATCGTTCCTGAACAATGCAATTGAAGATGAGGATCAGGTGCGTAGGTTCACAAGCATGCCGCTTTTGGGACATATTATTCGGGTAAAGAAAAATAACAAGGAGGTTTTTGATGATCCTGCCTCACCGGAGGCGGAGTGTTTTCGCACCATTCGCGCCAATACCGGGTTCTTTTTCCCTCCCGATCAAATCAAACGTATTCTCGTCACTTCAAGTCAAAAGGGCGATGGGAAAAGTTTTGTTGCATACAATCTGGCGTCTTCCTTTGCATTTAACGGCCAAAAAACTATTTATATCGATTTCGATTTACGAAAATCCAATAATCCTTCTGCAGGGTTAAGCAATTATTTAATTGGTGAGGTGGCATTAACCCAAATTATTATGCCGGTTGCGAATAATCTCGACCAAATTAGCAGTGGTCCGCTGCCACCGAACCCCGGAGAGCTGGTTGGGAAAGTAAAAACACGTGAGTTATTCCGCGATTTAGAACAGAAGTACGATGTAATTATTGTCGACACGCCCCCGTTAATGCCGGTTTTCGATGCTGCATTGCTAGCAGAATTCACCAATTTGCAAATTATTCTTGTCAGGCTTAACCACACTTCCGTAGATGTATTTAAGCAAACACTTGATAAAACGGCTGTAGCCAATATGTCTAACGCTACATTGCTCGTTAACGATATCCAGAAAACCAATCAGTATTATTATAGCTACAATGGTTATCGGTAGAAATAATTATGTACTTTTAAAATAACGATTACTCAAATTCTCGTGAAATTTGCTCTACCTCGTTATCTTTGCAGAACGGACAAGAAACCACGTCATCGTAAATATTGAATGAGATATTGCACCTTGAGCAAAAATGCCACGATTCATGAACCGCCACATTTCCACCTTTAATTTCAATATGAGCTCCCATTACCAATGCTTTTGCTACTTTTTGCCGAGCCACATTGTAGATTCTGGTAAGTGTGGGGCGCGAAACATTTATTATGGCAGCAACCTCTTCTTGCTTCATGTTATCATAGTCGAGTAGCTTTATTGCTTCATACTCGTCGAAACTAAGCGTTACGATGTCGGTTTGGTGTCGGTCGTTGGATCTCCACCCTCGCTTGCGAGGTGGTAGAAAAACAGTTCTTTTCCTTGTTCTGCGCGGCATCTGTGAGGTATTTAATTAAAAAATGAGAATGAAACTAACTTGCAACGGAGCAAAGGTACGAAACACCCGGAATTGAGGAAAAGAAAAAGTTCAATTGGGAAATACTTAATGCAGATGTTTGCTTGTGAAAGGCGGTTGCAATTGTAATTAGCTCTTAATGTTGAGGTACTTACCGGTATGTTTTATGATGTTATTAAGAAATAAAATATTCATCTCGAAAGTACCCTCACTGTAATACATCGTTATAAAGCTTTCGCCTTCTTGAATAGACCATTTCCGTTCCCACTTCTGCTCGTTAAAGGCCTCTTCTTCCGCATCGCTCCATTCGGCTTGTCCGTAATCGTCGTTGCCGTATAGTTCGACAATGCTATTTACTAAATTGGCTACTTTTCGAGGTGTAATTTCCGATTCGGTGTTGAAGAGTCTCACATTGATGGGATTACTCCCGGTGAAATTATTCTTATCAAAGAAAACTTTAAACTGCACATTATCAAGCAAGTTCATTTCGTTCCATGGGAGTTTACGCTCATATACGATCATGAACATAGCTTCAGTGTCGAAACTTTCCACCTCCTTGTACTCACCATAAAAAAATGTGGTGAGGTCGTAAGTGAAAAGATCCAATACACTTTTTTCCTTTTTGCTAGTTTCAAAAAATCGCATAATAATGGTTGGTTGCAGTCCTAATACAAAAATAAAATAATTTGTGAAATATCAATAATTTAATCGGGTTTATTAACCACCACTTAACAAGAAAAGTCAAACGATGGTTACAATTTATAGTTTACTACCCAAAATCCACATGCATTTTTAAAAAGAAAATGCTTACGGTTTATAAGAATTTTCTACCGCTAGGCTTACTTTTTGGCTCGTTGTTTTACTACGCCTTTGGTTTTCCATTTTCCGCTAAGGTAATATATTAAAACGATGGAAAGTCCGGCGAACCAGCCAATTGGGTTTGCCCACCAAATTCCAGTATAGCCCATGGTTTCAGAAAGGGTGTATGCCAAAGGTATTCTTACAACCCAAAGGGAAAGAATTGATGAAATCATTGGAATAATTGTAGCCCCTGCTCCCCGTAGCACTCCCACCAAGCTAAACATAATGGAAAATACAATGTAAAACGATCCGACTATAATAAGGTATTCTGCGCCAATAGCGACCACTATGGCGTCTTGTGTAAATAATGCCATTAATTGTTTGCCGAAGAATACCACCACCAGCGAAACAGCAATACTAATTACACCCGATATGCCCATAGTCGATAAAAAACCTTTGCGTACTCGTTCTACTTTATTGGCACCGAGGTTTTGCCCCACAAATGTTGAGAGTGCCGAACCCAAGGTCATGGCCGGTAAGGTTGCAAGGGAGTTCAGTCGCATACCCACGCTATAGGCGGCAATTACATTGGTGCCAAATTGGTTTACAATTCCCATTACGGCCGTCATTCCAATGGCAACAAATGATTGTTGAAACGAGGTGGGAAGACCTATACGCAAACTTTGTTTGAATATGCCCACGTCGAAGACCAGGTTTCTTAAGGAAAATTTCATTAAGGAATGCGTACGGTTCAGATAAATAATGGCCGTAAAAAAAGCACCTCCTTGCGATATAACAGTTGCCCAAGCTGCTCCAGCTATTCCCCATTTGAATACACCGATAAATAAAAGGTCAAGTGCCACATTAACCAATGTAGCGATAATTAGAAAATACACAGGTGTTTTACTATCGCCCAAACCACGCAGGATTGAGCTTGTTGTATTGAATCCGAAAAAGACAAATGCCCCAACCATGTATACATGAAAATACTCAAGCGCCTCGGGCAGAAGGTACTCCGGTAGGGCCAAAAGTCGGAATATTGATTCGCCAAATAAAAAGCCAATCGCAGTTACCACAATCGATATGAAAAACATGAAGATGTATGTTGTATCGATAGCTCGAACAACCTTATCCATTTGTTTAGATCCAAAAT
>JAWOEM010000174.1:0-5181 GCA_046482785.1 Salinivirgaceae bacterium | reverse complement strand
CTATTACAAATCGCACATCTAATAAACCAACTTGTTGAAAAAAAACAGAAAGTTGCAACAAGCTTAAAGGCAGCCGGAAGGACAATAAAAGCTATTTGGGAGGATGCCACTGCTACAGTGCTAAAAGAAACAATCCATTTGTGTGAAGCTGTTGCAACTTATCTAAAAACCAGGCAAATAAGGTATTAAGTTTTATAACCTTAGAGAACCCCTGCTCATGAACACTCAGGGAAACCCAATAAAAAAGAAAGGAGGTCACATAAATAAATAAATTTTCGGATCGAAAATTTTCCATATCCCTATATGGACAGGACATTTCATGTGCTTTCTGTAACGAACTTAGCGATGAAACGAAAATTTGCTAGTTTTGAAGTCGCTGTGGTTTTTCATTATGGTTTCCTGCGTGTACCTTTTATAAGTCTGTGTTTCAGTTAAATCCTTTCAGTAAGCATAATAAAACGAGCGCTGTTAGGTGCTGCATATCGAGCCAATCAAAAAACTGAATTTAGGTTCTATTTCCCTTAATTTCTTTGATCATCATGAGTATGAAATAGCTATTCCCGAATTTTTGAAATTTAAGAGGCTTTTTTTGTCGTTTCACGAATCAAAAATCCCGAACAGAATGTTTTGGCACAATTTTGGTTCGGTGAGTTCCGAACTAAAAACTAAAAACATGACTACAGAAGAACGCATAAAAAAACAACGAGAGCTAATTGAAAGCATGGGGCGCATATTTGAGCGCGAGGGTATGCAGCCTGTTGTGGGGCGAATTATGGCTTTACTAATGGTAATGGATAAAGAGATGTTTACGTTCGACGAAATTGTGGAGGAGTTGCAAATTAGTAAAAGCTCTGCAAGTGTTGGACTGAAAATTTTGCAGGCGAGTAATTCAATTGAATACACTACTATTCCGGGCGATAGGAAGCGGTATTTTAGAATTAAAAGTCAGGATCCGCTTAGTCTGATGGAAGATATAAAACGCAAAATTGAAGAGAAACGTGGTATTCTTATACAGGCGTTGGAATTAAAAGCCGATCCGCAATCGCGCAATAGCGAATTTTTTAAGAACCTGATTTACATTATGGATCATTTTCTTGAGGAGTATGAAAAACACAAAGAGAGGTATCACAAAAGGAGTTAGTGGTACGATTAGTTCGAGAAACCTTAAACCATTTTTATTATATGAAACGAAAACCTATGATTATTGGCGCTACAATACTGCTTGTTGCAACCAACTTCTACGGACAGGAGGCCGTAGAGCTTTCGGTGAAAGAAGCGCAGGAGTTAGCGTTAGAGAAGAACAAAGAGCTGCAAAATGCACGACAAGATGTGAATATTGCAGAAGAGCAGTACAAAGAAACCCGGGGGCAGGGGCTGCCGCAAGTTTCGGGTACATTCGATTATATGACCAACTTTAACTACGAGGCTGAGCTCGATTTTGGAGGTGGAGGTGAAGAGCCGGAAGTGCCCGATATTGACCCAACACAATTTGATGCCGGCGACCTTGAAATTCTAAAATTGCTTGAAAGCATGTCCTCCGCTGGCGGTGGCAGCTCCACCATTGTAATGGAAGATCAGGCCAATGCTAAGGTGCAGGTTTCGCAGCTTATTTTTGGCGGACAGTATTGGGTTGGGCTGAAAACTGCCAAAATTGCCCGCGAACTGGCCAGCCAAAATGTGGAAATTACTGCTTTGGATGTTAAAGAACGTGTAACAAGCTCATATCAGCTGATTTTGGCTACAGAAGAAATTGTGAACATTCTCTCTAAAAACATCGAAAACCTGGAAGCAATGAAGGCGCACACGCAAAATATGGTGGAGGCCGGAGTGGCCGAACAAACCGATGCCGACCAGTTGAGCGTCAGTATTTCGCAACTTGTAAATCAAAAAAAGTCCATGGAACGAAGTGTGAACCTTAATTATAATATGTTGCGTTTCCAAATAGGGCTACCAAATGAACAGGAGATTGTGCTCACCGAATCGTTCGACGATGTGATAGAGGAAATGAATGCCAATAATGCCCTTTCAGATGCGCTGGCATTGGAGAAAAATCCCAATTATCGTATTGTGGAAACACAGGAAGGGCTACAGAAAAAATTGGTCGACATGGAAAAATGGGCTTTTGCTCCTACCTTGACCGGTTTTTACAGTTATACCGAAAAAATTATGACTACAGGCTTCGACTTAAGCCCGAAAAATGCCGCCGGACTAACGTTGAATGTTCCCATATTCTCGAGCGGTACTCGAAAATCGAAATTGGAACAAGCCAAGCTGGAGCTGGATAAGGTTTCCAGAAACAAAGAAATGCTTGAAGAGCAGTTAAAAATACAAGATAATCAGCTAAAATTTGACTTGGCTTCGGCGCTGGAAAACTATAAAACGCAAAAAGAAAATGTGGATGTGGCCGGGCGAATATTGAAAACAACCGAAAATAAATACAAGCAAGGCATTGTATCGAGTCTTGAGCTAACACAGGTAAATTCCAATTATCTGGAAGCTCATAGCACCTATTTAAGCGCAGCTATGGAACTGATTCAGGCAAATATTCAGCTTAAAAAATTGCATAATAATTTATAAAAATATCCTGCTAAAGGGTTGGTTATAAAATTGTAACCGAATAATCACACACATCATCTATTAAAAAACAGAAATAATACAAAACTGATGAAGAATATAATCAATAAATCAATTACGCTATTCGTTTTGGCTGCGCTAACACTAAGCGCATGCGATACCGAAGAAAAAGCACAGGAAAATGCAGTGGAGAAAAAGGCTCGTCCTGTTAAAACGCAGGAGTTGGCGATGGATTCCATTCACCGTACGCTCGATTACACTGCAAATGTAATTGCCTTCGAAGAACTATATTTTGCGCCTTCGCAACCCGGACGTATCAGTGCCATAAACGTGGAAGTTGGCGATAGAGTACAAAAAGGGCAAGAGCTCGTGAAAATGGAACAAACCCAACTGACCCAAGCGCTGCTTCAGGTAGAAGAAGCGCGCCGTAACTACCTGCGAATGGATACGCTGTATAACCTGAATAGCATTCCGAAACAGCAATACGACCAAGTAAAAACACAGTACGAAATAGCATTGTCGAATTTGGAATTTTTGCAAGATAATACCGTTTTAACTGCACCCTTCAGCGGCGTGGTTACCGAAAAATATTACGAGGCAGGGGAGGTATATTCCGGTGCGCCCAACACGCAAGTAGGAAAGGCAGCCATTGTTACCTTAATGCAAATTTCGAAAGTGAAGGCCGTGGTAAGTATTTCTGAGCAATATTTTGCCGAAATAACAGAGGGTATGACAGCTGAACTTACCACGGACAATTATCCGGGGCGTGTATTTGTAGGTCGTATTTATAAACTGTATCCTACCATTGACGCTGCCACACGTACCTTTAAAGTTGAAATTCTTATCGATAATAAAAAAGAATTGCTACGCCCGGGCATGTATGCCAATGTAGCCATTCAACTTAAACTTGAACGCGTTCTTTTGGTGCCCTCTATTGCTGTGGTAAAAGAAGATGGAACCAATAATCGGTATGTGTTTATCCATGAAAATGGTATAGCCCGAAAAGTAAATGTTGAAGTAGGCATGCGAAGAAACGACCGCGTAGAAGTGATTTCAAATAAAATTAAACCGGGAGTTGAGCTTGTTGTGGCCGGGCAGTCCAAATTAATGGATGGCGATGAAGTTGACGTGAAAAATTAAAATCGGTAGTGCTAAAAAATTAAACAAATTACATTATGAGTATATATGGCAATGCTGTAAAAAAGCCAATTACTACTGCAATGGTTTTTATTGCAGTAATTATTTTCGGATTGTATTCCCTTACACGGCTTCCTGTAGATTTGTACCCCGAAATTGAGTTTCCGGCGGTTACGGTTTTTACAACCTATCCGGGAGCCAGTGCCAGCGATATAGAAATAAATATTACGGAACCCATCGAAGATGCACTAAACACCATCGACGATTTGAAAGAGGTGCGATCTGTTTCGCGCGACAATTTGTCCATTGTAACGCTCGAATTCGAGTACGAAACCGACCTGACCGAGGCAACCAATAATGTGCGCGATGGATTGTCGCTTGTGAGCGATGCGCTGCCCGAAGAGGCCGAAGATCCTACTATTTTTAAATTTAATTCGAGCATGTTCCCCATTATGATGTTAGCCGTAACGGCAGATGAGAGTTACGAGGGAATTGAGAAAATGCTCGAAGAAAAGATTGTTAACCCGCTAAACCGAATTAATGGAATAGCGTCGATAAGTGTAATTGGAGCACCAATTCGCGAAGTGGCTGTAGAGTTCGATCCGCGTAGGTTAGAAGCGTACAACCTTACCATTGAGCAAATTGGAGGTATACTTGCGTCGGAAAACGTCAATATGCCGCTGGGAAATATCGAAATGGGGGAGCTCGATTATCCTTTCCGTGTGGAAGGAGAGTTCAGTGGCAGCGAACATTTATCCAATGTGGTGCTTGGAAATGTTAATGGCCAAGTTGTTTATTTGAGCGATGTGGCCACTGTTCGCGACTCCATTCGCGAAATGTCGATGGACGAAAAAATTAATGGTAAAGATGGCGTGCGAATTATGGTTATGAAGCAGTCGGGCGCCAATACCGTTACTGTTGCTCGCGATTTGAACGAACGTATGGACGAATTGAAAGGAAACTTGCCGCACGATGTGCAGATACAAACCATTTTCGACTCCAGCGAATTTATTAAAGGTTCAATTAATAACCTTTCACAAACGCTCATGTTTGCATTATTTTTTGTAGTACTTGTAGTTCTGTTTTTTCTGGGACGCTGGCGGGCTACATTTATAGTGGTGCTTACCATTCCTATTTCACTTATTGTAGCGTTTATTTACTTGAGTATTACCGGAAATTCAATCAATATTATTTCCTTGTCGGCACTTTCAATTGCCATTGGAATGGTGGTAGACGATGCCATCGTGGTACTCGAAAACATTACCAAACACATAGAACGAGGCAGCAGTCCGCGCGAAGCAGCCATTTACGCAACCAACGAGGTTTGGTTGGCTGTGGTGGTTACTACATTAACGGTTGTGGCGGTGTTTTTCCCTATGACCATGATTTCGGGCATGACCGGCATTATGTTTCGTCAGTTAGGATGGATTGTAACCATCACCGTTACATCGTCTACGCTTGCCGCGATAA
>JAWOEM010000152.1:0-7771 GCA_046482785.1 Salinivirgaceae bacterium | reverse complement strand
TTGTTTACTCATTGCGAGTTGATGATCAAATTGTAACCGCATCGAAGAAACCAAAAGTGTTTAACGTTAGTAATTGTGCAACTATTACTAACGTTGAACCCACAAAAAGTGGATGGAAAATTACATACGATCCACAATACTGCTACGACGATCCGAATAATAAAATTACTGTAAGACATGCCATTCGCTATAATAACTTGACACACTACTTCCACTTCGACATTAATGACAATAAAGTAGAAGTTTTTATGCACTCCGATATTTTAATGAATGCTGGAAATGTTGAAGGCGACGTGGCTCAAGATATTACAATGGTTTTTAACCTTACATCGAAATTCGACAGTCCTTTCATTATTGAACGGATAACATTAAAATACGACAGGGTCTCTCCTATTTCTTTTGACAATATCAACAAAACCTTTAGCGGAAAAGGCGATCATGAGTTGAAACTGCCTGTTGATAAAGACCTGTCTGTAGAAGAATACAGCTCGAAAAACACACCAATGGTTAACGGCCTAATACACTACAAATCAAAAGCTTCAGGTGAAAAGTTCACTTACAAACTTTATAAACACACCGTTACAACGAATTTCTAATTTTTGAAATAATCTGCAAGAAAGCCACTTTTACGAGTGGCTTTTTTTTGGAGCCACAATTTGCTGGCGCAGACCAACATAATTTACAATTTCAGCATCAGGAAAATAATCAATACCGTCAGGGTAATACAAATACGCCCCAATGGCCAGAACCATTGCATCTAAAATATCATCAGCTTTAAGGTGCTTACGCAGTGTAGATTGGAGAATCGAATAGAAAAACACATCAACGGAGGAAAAACACATTTTCAAAATAGCTAGTCGCTCCTCTACTCCTTGCTTTTGCTTTTTTTTAAAGGTTAATGCCACATCATTATTCAAACGCTGAAAAAATAGTTCCGGATGTGACTCATGCCAACATTCTGACTGTTTGCCACACTCAAGAAACCGATTTAATTCTCGTATTCGAGGAGTAATATTCCAAGCTTGTTTTGATATTTTCTTTCCCGTAATACGTTGGTTTATTTCACAAGCTTCTCGATATGTGTCGGCAAAAACGGCCTCCTCTACCGGTGGCGAAAACACAGATGATTTCAATAACCTAGGTAATTGTGACCTCAACAGTACATCACATTTACGTGTAGAACCTGCTCGGTTCAGGCCAATGGGCATATCAATAAAGGCATGGTATGGCTTTATAGGTAGGGTAATTTCTATTAAACGTTCTACTAGATGCCACCGAAGGTTTCCATTTGAATCGATTTTTATAACAAACCACCCTTGGGGACAACCATCAACTCCCAAATAATCCATTATAAATTTCGATCAAGGGCATCGCGCATAGCAATAGTAAAAAGCTCCGTAGTAGTAAAGCCGTAGGCTTCGGCCTGCTGGGGAACAATACTGGCCTCGCTCATGCCCGGTACTGTGTTTACCTCAATTAAAAAGTACCGGTTGTCTTTCAGCAAATAATCGATACGCACAATTCCCCGACAGTTTAGATCGTCGTAAATTTGCGATGATAACGATTTTACGGCTTTCATTTCGGCATCGGTAATTCGGGCAGGAGTAATTTCGTCTGCCATTCCTATGGTATACTTAGCCTCGTAATCGAAAAATTCGTTTTTGCTCACAATTTCTGTAGCGGGGAAAACAAAATCTCCTTTCAGGGTTTTTATAAGACCGCAAGTTACCTCTGTACCTGCTATAAACGATTCAATGAGCACACCATCGTCTTCAATAAAAGCTTTTTGTATGGCTTCATCTAATTCTTGTTCTTTTTTCACTTTCGTGATACCGAAACTACTCCCTCCTGCATTGGGTTTAACAAATAGTGGTAGCCCAAGCTTAGCTACAATATCTGAAATAGTATACGCATCATTTTTTCGTAGAAAAATATATGGCGCCGTTTCTACACCAAGGTTCTGCAAGTAACGCTTTGTAGCCACTTTATTGAAAGTAAGCGCGGAAGTAAAGGCGTTGCAGGTGGTGTAAGGCATTTTAATCATATCGAAATAGCCTTGCAACTTGCCATCTTCGCCCGGAGTGCCATGTATGGTAATAAACACAAGGTCGAAGTACAAACGTTGACCTTCTACAATTACAGAAAAATCATTTTTATCGATGGCATGTTCCTGTTTCTGATCGTCGATGTAAACCCATTTATCTTTATTAATTAGGATATGATAAACCACAAACTTGGTTTTATCGATACTTTTCCCAATCTCCTTGGCGCTATTAAAAGAAACAACATCTTCTTTGGAATAACCTCCCGAAACTAAAGCAACTTTCACCATATTTCTACTTCGTTTGTAATTCTGTATTTATTTATAATCGTCAAGAATTTATTGTTCAAGACTGGCTTCGATTTTCCAGATAGTTTTCCCATTTGGTTAAAAGAGAAGCAAAATCAGCGGGTAAATCAGAATCAAAAAATACGCTCTCTCCTGACTCTGGGTGGACAAAACCCAACGTTTTGGCATGAAGAGCTTGCCGTGAACATATTTCGAAGCAGTTTTTAACAAATTGTTTGTATTTATTAAAGGTTGTCCCTTTCAAAATTTGATCGCCACCATACTCATTATCATTAAATATAGGGTGACCAATATATTTCATATGTGCTCTAATTTGGTGCGTACGACCGGTTTCGAGCTTACATTCAACAAGTGTAACATAATCAAACTGCTTCAACACCTTGTAATGTGTAACGGCGTGCTTTCCAAACTCCCCTTCGGGAAAAACAGTCATCACTTTTCTATTTTTTAGCGAACGACCAATATGACCCGTAATGGTTCCTTCAGTTTCTTTTAAACTCCCCCACACCAGTGCTTGATAGGTGCGCTTGGATGTATGATCGGCAAACTGTGCTGCCAACTTCACCTTGGCTTGCTCGGTTTTTGCAATAACTAACAAACCCGAGGTATTTTTATCGATTCGGTGCACGAGACCGGGACGCGGGTCGGTGTTGTCTTTAAACATTTCCAAATCGCGAAAATGATAGGCAAGCCCATTGACCAATGTTCCGGTATAGTTTCCGTAACCGGGATGCACCACCAACCCGGCGGGTTTATTTACAACAATTAGCTGATCATCTTCAAAAACGATGTTAAGTGGAATATCTTCTTGAATAATTTCAATTTCCCGCGGCGGCTGTGCCATCATTACACGCACATCGTCGCCCGGTTTTACTTTATAGTTGGGCTTAACCGACTCACCATTCACTAAAATATATCCCGCTTTAGCGGCTTCTTGAATTTTATTGCGGCTGGCATTTTCAATACGCACAACCAGAAACTGATCGACGCGCAAAGGATTCTGCCCCGGATCTGCTGTGAACTGAAAGTGTTCGTACATTTCCTGTGAGGAATTTTCCATTCTTTTCGCTTACTGTTTGATGATTTTGTGAGTCGAATAATTTCCATTGGCACCGATGCGCACAATGTATAAACCTGTTGACAGATCAGAAAGATCAATCTGATCGGCATTTTCCATTTGCATTTCTAACTGCCCAACCTGATTAAACACATCGATTGTGAAATACTGCTCACTGGAAACAACATGGAGCACCTGACCTTGTGGAACAGGGTTTGGATAAAGTCGAACTTCCGCTTCATTTGGCGTTTCAATATCCGGTTCGATGAAAGAATCCTTAAAAGCAAACATTTCTCCCAGAACCGGTCGAATCATAAGTGAACCATCGTATTCAGATAAACGCCATTGTCCGTTTGAGTTGTAGTAGTTTTTCTGGTAAGCTACGTTATTCTTGTCAAACCCCATGTTTAGTCGTTGGTCGGTAATTTTTTGCCACCCAATATAAAAGGATTTATCAACAGCTACCGCATCATCGAGTTCTATAGTCACAAAATCGTTTATAGAATCGGCATACGACGGCAGGTTTCGGGTTTGCGTATACAGTACTTCGCCGGGACCGGATCCACCGGCATCCCAAACCATGATATTAAAATACCGATTTTTTCCCCCTTGGCTTTTATTGAAATAAATTCGGATTGCCTTCAAGCTATCGGCTCGATACACTTCGAATTTAACAGCTATCATTCCATACTTATTGCTTACACCGTACATACCTTCGGCCGAACCATCGTCGTAGGCATAGTAGTTATAAAAGTCTATTATGCGTTTGGTTTGGTTATTTGGTGCATAATCGTTGTCACTTATGTAAAATCGGTTTTGCACTTCAAACCGTGCCGAATCGTTATCATCAATGGTAAACAAACTATTATTAATCGGTTTACGCAGCTCGAAAGTAGTGTTCGGCTCGTAATTGCCGGCAATATTCCCGATATCATTAACCTCTTGCGTATATAAATTTGTCCACCTCAGGTAGGGTGTAACATTCATTATATTTTCAGAGTAATTGCGAAACGCATATACTATTCGGTCAACAATTTGCGCATAATAATTTTTGAAGTGCGACCAAGGAACTGAACTAAAAGTATTTAGCAATTTATTGACATTTTTAATATACGCCACCTCATCGATCAACGAATCGTTTACGGAACGGTTTTTATCCATCATTACATAGTCGATATGCCAATGATCGCAATTCATGCCGGCATACTCCATTGAAAAGTAATTGATAAACCGAAACTGCATACTATCGTGAAAAAACTTTTCTTCGGCAACCGGAATAATCACAGATTCGAATCGCTCCATTTGCTCGCCGGGTTTTTCCCACACGGTTCTCCATAAAGTATCGTTATCCTCGGCAGATCTGAATTGGAGTATAATTTTATCTCGTTCTTCGGGTGTATTTCCCAAACCGCCACCTTGAACAAAAAACGACAAATAAACACTATCAACAGGTGCAAATGCGGCCAAATCTATCAATTGCGAAGTAAGCGTATCGCCGGGCATTAGTGAAGCCGTATCGGGGAAAGGGTGCAAATCGCCATGTTGATCGATAGCATCGAGGGTGGCAACCCCAATTGTTGGTTGCTTAATGCAATAATCGTCATTTATGTATGCATGTTTATCAACCCACTTAGCAGGATTAGGAAAAATATTTAGTTCGGCAAAATCATCGATAAATGGAAGGGTTGTAGTATGCAGACTCACCTTTGATTTTAGGTAAGGCATAGCGTGCAGTTCCTTCTTAATTCTGGGGTTGGTGGTATTTTCCCACAGATACTCCTGTCCAACGGATGCATTACAGAATGCAAACAAAAGGAATGCGGTTATTGAATATTTTATTCGTGAATTATTGAACATCTAAGGAATCGATTTTAAACTTATTTTCTTTAACAGTAAGCCATATATCAACGTAAGAACCCACCTTTAAATTACGTCCTTCGTCGGGTATTTGTTTAAAAACTTTGGCATTAATTGAATCGCTGTAGGTAAGCACCGATTCGTCGTACATAACACCGCCAACATTAAAGTACCTGTCGTTAATTAGCTGAAAAGCGGCTTTTGCTGTGAGTCCAGTAATGTCGGGAACATGTTCATACTGGCTTCCGTATCCTTTTCCCAAAACCAAATCGATTTCGCTACCTTTGGTTATCATTGTTCCCGGTTCGATAATGTGTTCATCTTTGCGTTGTTCAATAACGTAATTTTTCATGGGGTCGGGTCTGTAAATGAGTTTCCCAACCCTGAGCCCGGCGCTTTCGAGCGACACTTTGGCCTGTCTGTAAGAAACACCTACGGTATTGGGCACAGGCACCTTTGCTTGGTTGAAGGCATTTATGGTTAAGAAAATTGTGCGATTTTCCTTCACTTTAAAGTCAGGCCTGGGGTTTTGATCCACAACAGTACCTTTGGTTCTTCCTTCGATATAAACCGAATCGGCAATTTCAATACGCAACTCCTTATCGTTAGCCAAATCATCTGATTCGTCGACGTTAAGTCCGGTAAAATCGGGTACCAGAAGCGCCTGACCGTGTTTTGTGTATAGTTTTAATGAGAATGAAACCAACCATACTAAAACAATGAAAGCAACTACAGCAAAGAGTAGATTTTTTAAGAATATCTGCGATTTCAGGAATTGTAAAAAGGTCATGGTACAAAGTTTTAATTTCCCGACAAAGATAAAATGTTTCAGGTTAGTTCAGATACTCAATGCTCCTTTTTTAGTGCTATTTCGTAATGGGGTTGTATAAGCTATCTCGTTCTATTGGTTTCCGCTGATTTTCCTTGATGTATTTCTCCAACTCCGGGGCGGAAAGTGTCGGTGTTTTACTTGCCCCTGCCATGCTATAGATTTTCGTAGAGTCGGCAATGGTTCCATCAATATCGTCGGCTCCAAAATGGAGTAGCAGCAAGGTTTGATCGATCCCCAGCATTGGCCAATAAGCCTTAAGGTGAGGAATATTATCGAGAAATATGCGTGCTATGGCAAATGTTTTCAGATCTTCGAGCAGGCTAACCTCTCCCAGGTGACTGAGTTTATTATTCATAGCTTTAAACTTCAGGGGAATAAAAGCATTGAACCCGCTTGTTTCATCTTGTAGCTGTCGCAGTAAATCCATATGCCGGAGTCGGTGCTCCATGGAATCGTAATGGCCGTATAACATGGTAGCATTGGTAGGCAATTCATTTCGATGGGCTATTCGATGCACATCTAACCATTTTTTTCCGGATATTTTATCAGGACAGATTTTTTTTCTTATTGTTTCGTCAAATATTTCGGCTCCTCCTCCGGGCAAAGACATTAAGCCTTTGCTCTGAAGCAAATCAATTCCAGCTTCTACTGTAGCGCCATCAATTTTACACATTTGCACCAGCTCTTCAGCTGTAAATGCTTTAATATGAATGTAAGGAAATGCATTGTGCAATACATCAATAAGTTCGGCATAAAAAGTGAGTCCGCGGTTTGGATGAACACCGCCCACAATATGAAATTCGGTAAGCTTAGGATCCTGTAAAACTGCATGCTGGGCTTTTTCCAACATATCGTCAATAGCAAATGCCCAACTTCCCTCCTGCCCTTCTAATCTGCGGTAAGAGCAAAAAAGGCAATGATTTACACAAATATTAGTAGGCTCAATGTGAATATTACGGTTGTAATAAACCGTATTTCCATTAATGCGTTCGTTAGCCTCAAAAGCAAGTTGCCCCAATTGGTATATTGGCTGACCACTAAGCCACAAAGCTTCTTCAATAGAAACACGTTCGTTATGCAGAACTTTATTTCGGATATGTTCTAAGGTAAAACGCATATATGCAAAAAAGAGTAAAGACATATACTGCCCTTACTCTTTGTATTAAATCAATTTCTTTTTATTATCCTTTTACTGCCATTGTATCTGAAACAGTAAGTCTCTTACGGCCACGTGCTCTGCGACGAGCAAGTATTTTTCTTCCGGCCTTTGTCAACATGCGCTCACGAAATCCATGTTTGTTTTTTCTTTTCCTGTTTGAAGGTTGAAATGTACGCTTCATCGTTCGTTCCTTTTATCGTGTTTATAAAATATTTCGTAATTCAAGGCTGCAAATATATACTATTTGTTTTGAAGAACAAACTATTTATTCAGTTAAATCATAATTTATGCGATGATTTTCCCACATCTCTGAATGATAATAGAATATAAAGGCCTCCTAACTCAGGAAATATCATATTGGAGTATTTGATATGGTTTAATTTTGTATTTAGTGCCCGCAAGCGACCATTGTCTGGTCAAAAACGAATAAATAAATAACTTAGTGGCGAACTTGAACGTAAGCAGTCTTTTTCGTGGTGCTATATTCATCTATTGAAATTGATGGATCAGCCCGCC
>JAWOEM010000364.1:0-3351 GCA_046482785.1 Salinivirgaceae bacterium | reverse complement strand
CAACTCTCGTGCAGGGTATTGCTGCATGTGGAAAAATATTTACTTTTACAATACGTGGGTAGCCGAAGGCTTACATTGCACCCGTCGTAGAGCCGTTGCATGCAACGTCTCTACGAGCACCAAAACGGGCAGGCTGTCCGGATTGCTCCGGAATATGCATGTGGTGTGGAAATATACAACCTCATCTTACTTTTCCAGGCTCTTACACCCGAATGCTAACAAAAAAGAGTACCTTAGAAGGGTAAAGAAAACCGAAAAAGGGAAATAAACCCACCCTGTGGTGCGGACAATAACCCTAAGCAGGTGGATTGGGGAAGCCAGCGCACATTGCACACAATTTGTGCCCTTTATCAAGATTTGCAAATTGCACAGGCTAACCTAAAGATGAATATTTACAAAAGCGTGCAACTTTGCCACTGCTCAATTGTGCAACTGGAAATCAAATCAGTAAATTTGAGTTTTCAACAATTTGGAAAGTATAAAAATGAACATAACCCAAATAGACGATAATCTGCAGGAACTTATAAAGAACATAGATAAAGAAACTTTTATTTATGACCTACTTTTAGCCTACGGTTTACCCAAGGCATCGATTACCCGTTTAAAAAAGGGGAACCTGAATATGTCGAAAACCGAAGGCGAAATTTCATGGAAAAAGAAACTGTTTTTCAGAGAGGAGCAAAATGCCGATTTGCATATTACGATATCGGATTTAGCTAAAAATATTACGCATAACGAGCGGTTTGTAATTGTAACCGACTACACAATGCTTTTGGCGATTGACACGAAAACCAACGACAAGCTCGATTGTGCGATAGCCGATTTGCCAAAGCATTACGATTTTTTCTTGCCCTGGGCGGGTATGGAAAAAGCACAGCATCAAGATGAGAACCCAGCAGATGTAAAAGCAGCCGAAAAAATGGCCAGGCTTTTCGATGTGATTAAAAAGGATAATCCGGATGATTCTCCTGAATTTATTCACGGGCTAAATGTTTTTCTTTCGCGCTTGCTGTTTTGCTATTTTGCCGAGGATACCCATATTTTTGAACAAAACCAGTTTACCAATGCCATTGACTCGCATACACAAGTTGACGGGAGCGATTTAAACACTTACCTCGATAAACTGTTTGAAGTTTTGAATACACCAGAAAACCAAAGAAACAACTTACCAGAATACCTGAATGCTTTCCCTTTTGTAAATGGTGGATTATTCCGCAACAAGTTTCCTTCGCCCAATTTTTCAAGAAGGTCGAGGGCGGCAATTTTGAGCGGTGGAGACCAAAACTGGTCGGCTATTAACCCCGATATTTTTGGCTCCATGTTTCAGGCGGTTATTGGAGCAGACCAACGTGGAAACTTAGGGCAGCATTACACCTCGGTGCCAAACATCATGAAGGTAATTGAACCTCTGTTTTTGAATGAATTGTACGAAGAATTAGATGCTTCGACAAGCTCAGCCCCCATACTGAAAGAAAAGAGATTAAAAGCATTACTGCACCGCATACACAACCTAAAAATATTCGACCCGGCCTGTGGCAGTGGTAATTTCTTGATTATTGCCTACAAAGAACTCCGCCAGCTTGAAATGAAGATTTTTAAAGCCGGTGGTATGATGGCATTTTCGGGCATTCAGCTCTCGCAGTTTTACGGTATTGAGATAGACGATTTCGCCGGCGAAATTGCCAAACTTGCCCTGTGGTTGGCCGAACACCAAATGAATGTTGAGTTTTACAAAGAATTTGGACGCACCAACCCCACTTTGCCATTAAGCGAAGCCGGGCATATTGTGCAAGGAAATGCAACGCGTTTGGATTGGGAGGAAGTTTGCCCGAAATATCATTCGGACACTGAGCCTGCCGAAGTGTATATTTTGGGAAATCCGCCATATTTGGGTTCAAGTATACAAGATACAAAACAGAAAGAAGATTTAGCTTTAATATTTAAAAGATTTAAAAATTATAAAAACTTGGATTATATTGCATGTTGGTTCAAAAAAGGAGCTGATTTTATATGTGATACGAATTGCAAATTAGCATTTGTAAGTACTAATTCAATTTCACAAGGAGAACAAGTCGGATATTTTTGGCCTTATATTTTTAAAAAAGGCATAAGAATTAATTTTGCCCAGACTTCTTTTAAATGGACAAATAATGCATTATCTAACGCAGGAGTAACAGTTGCAATCATCGGATTGAGTAATTTAAATAACAAACCTATATTCATTTTCACGGAGAGAAGAAAACTGCAAGTACAAAATATTAATGCATATTTACTTCCAACAGTTAATGTATTTGTGGGAAAACGAAGTACAACTCTTGCAGATTTTCCTATAATGCTCAAAGGTAATCAACCAACAGATGGAGGTCATTTCATTTTAAGTTCTAATGAAAAGGAAACCTTAATAAGAAGTTTTCCTGAAAGTGAAAAATTTATTTATAAATACATAGGTTCACAGGAGTTTATAAGAAGTGAACCTCGTTTTTGTATTTGGATTGAACAAAGAGATATCGATAAGGCGATGTCAATTAAACCGATTGCAGAGAGAATCGATTTGGTTAAAAAAGTTAGAGAAACAAGTATTGCCGCATCAACGAGAAACTTCAATAAAGGACATCATCGTTTTATTCAAATACAAAGTTCGCCATGCCCTTCAATCATTATTCCAAGTGTATCCTCGGAAAGAAGAGAATACATACCAATGGGTTTTCTTGGAGACGATACCGTAATATCTAATCTTGCCTTTGCTATCTACGATGCAGAACCGTACTTATTAGGAATACTATCTTCAAAAATGCATATGGTTTGGGTGCGTACTGTATCGGGGCAGCTCGAAACAAGGATTAGATATTCTAATACCTTATCCTACAACACCTTCCCCTTTCCCCAAATCTCCACCCAGCGTAAAAACGAAATTACACAAGCAGTTTTTCGTATTTTGGAGGAACGGGAAAAGCACTCTGATAAAACCCTATCAGAACTGTACGACCCCGATAAAATGCCTGATGGTTTGCGTGAAGCACACCGCCAAAACGATATAATCATTGAAAAATGTTACCGCAGCACACCATTTACCAGCGATGAGGAACGTTTGGAGTATTTGTTTAAGCTGTACGAGAAAATGATAGCCGAGGAACAAGAGCAAGGGTCTTTGTTTGCGAAGGAAAAGAAGAAACGTAATAAGAGAAAATAATGAAGGAGTTATTATACCAATTATTAAACTCTGATACTGAAACGGAGCTTTTGGAGTTTAAAAAAGCCGAAAGGCAGTTTGATAAAGATAAACTGGGCAGGTATTTTTCGGCATTGAGCAACGAGGCAAACCTAAAAGGGGAATATAGTGCCTATATTGTT
>JAWOEM010000116.1:0-4051 GCA_046482785.1 Salinivirgaceae bacterium | reverse complement strand
TTCACAAATAGCCAATTACCCAAGCGCAAGCTTTATAGGCACACGCCCCAAAGAATTTTGCGATGAACAAAGCATTGAAACCGAAGCCTTTTATAAATACCGCACCCCCGAACGTTTTTACATAAAATACGAAAGAACCACCGGGTTTAAGCATTAAAAAAAAGCGCCACATAAAATGCAGCGCCCCTCATTGGTCTTCAAGTTGGCTTACAGCTCGTTCTGGAACTGATTTAGAAACCGTACATCGTTTTCAAAATAATATCGTAAATCTTTTACCTGATATTTGAGCATGGCAATACGTTCTATACCCATACCAAAGGCGTATCCTGAATAAATTTCGGGGTCAATATCGGAGCTTTTCAGCACGTTGGGGTCAACCATTCCGCATCCCATAATTTCGAGCCAACCAGTGTATTTGCACACATTGCAACCTTTCCCACCACAAATGGTGCAGTTCACATCCATTTCTGCCGAAGGCTCTGTAAATGGGAAGTACGATGGGCGCAGACGAATTTGCGTATCTTCTCCAAACATTTCGCGTGCAAAATAAAGCAGCGTTTGTTTCAAGTCGGCGAAAGAAACATCTTTGTCGATGTATAACCCTTCAATTTGGTGAAAAATACAATGGGCACGTGCCGAGATGGCCTCGTTTCGGAATACACGCCCGGGACAGATTACACGAATGGGCGGATCGTTCTGTTCCATGGTGCGAACCTGAATAGAGCTGGTGTGCGTGCGTAGTAGCACATCGGGTTTCGACTCGATGAAGAAAGTATCTTGCATGTCACGCGCCGGATGCTCTTCAGGGAAGTTCAGGGCACCAAACACATGCTGATCGTCTTCAATTTCAGGCCCATCGGCCACTACGAAGCCCAAGCGAGCAAAAATATCAATTATTTCGCGTCGCACAATCGATAGTGGATGTCTGGTACCCCAAGTTACCGGATCGCCGGGCAAAGTAAGGTCGGCACCACTGGCCTCTTCGGGCTTTTGATTCAATTCGCGCTGAAAAGCATCTATTTTTTCTTGTAAAAAGCTCTTTATTTCATTGATTTTTTGTCCAAACTCCCGTTTTTGCTCATTGGGCACTTTTTTAAACTCTGCAAATACCTCGTTCATCTTCCCCTTTTTGCCAAGGTAAGTTATACGAAACGATTCTATTTCTTCCTCTGTGTGGGCTACAAAAGCCTCTGCTTCCTCTTTTATTTGTTGAAGTTTTTCTAACATATGTCTGTATTTACAAATAAGGCTACGAAATTACCTAAAATACTCAAAATATAAAACTTTAATGGTTGGATATTGGCTTACGTACCACAACAACATCCGCTAGCTTCTGAGGCCATTGCCTGCGAAAGGTCGCTATTCAACATCAAAGTCAAGGAAAATAGCGATGATCCCTCACATTCCATCGGGGCTTCTTGAATATCCAAAAAAGATATTATTTAACCCAATGGTATATGGTTAAACACAAAACACATTGCCCTTGCAAAAGGGCTTTGCAAGGGCAATGTGTTCAGTTCTTTTATTCTTCTATTTTGTTTGTGCAGAATCGGCTACGTGTGTTAATATTCGGTTATACCGGTCAGAATTGCTCAAAATGGCCACTGCAGAGTCGATCATAGGGTCGGTTGTGAGTGCATTTTGAATGCGTCCTTTCTGATAATAAAAGCGGCTGGTAATTTCTTCTGCCAATAGCTCGCGTATTTCATCCTGGAATGTAATCAAATCTTTCTCTTTATCGTGTATTAACTTATCGCGCAAAGCGTTAAGTTCTTCCTGCACAATTTTGCTATATCGCTCTTGTTCCAGAACCTCTTCGAATTTTTCGAGATGAGCCACACTTCGCAATTTATAATCGTACGATTTATCACTTAAAAAAGCCATAAATTGTTCGTAAAGCTGGTCGGTTACTTTAAAATTGGCCGGATCGGCCACCGAGTCGCCTAAAATAACGTACTGCGTAGCAAAGTCGAAAATAAGATTTTTTCGCAACAAGCTAACGGTAATTTTGCTCAGTCCCGAAGGTTCAATTTCTACATCGGGGAGCACTCCGCCGCCATCGTACACCGGACGGCCATTTTTCGTTGTATATTTTGTGACCAGCGAATCGGGAATTTTCCCAACACTGCCATCTTCCTTCCGGTTAGAGTAGTCCAAAGCCTGAATGCATCGCCCGCTGGGAATATAGTATTTGGCAGTAGTAATTTTCAATTGTGCATTATAGCTTAACGGCCGGGTAGTTTGTACCAGTCCCTTTCCAAATGTGCGTGTTCCCAGAACCACACCACGGTCAAGATCCTGAACAGCGCCCGAAACAATTTCACTTGCCGATGCCGATCCTTGATTAACTAACACAGCGAGTGGCATATTTGGGATTACAGGCTCTTTTTGCGCATGATACTCCTTGTTCCATTTCTTTACTTTTCCTTTGGTATAAACCACCAATTCGCCCTTATTGATAAAAAAGTTGGTCATTTCAACCGCTTCATTCAGCAATCCTCCGGGGTTTCCGCGTAAATCGAGCACATAGCTTTTAGCTCCTTGACTTTTCAGGTCGAGCAATGCATCTTTTACATCTTCGGCTACTTTATGCGTAAAGTTCGAAGCATTAATGTATCCTACATTGTTTTCGAGCATTCCGTAGTATGGAACAGCCGGCACGTGCACTTCTTTCCGTTCAATTTGTTTCTCGATTGGTTCCTCGACGCCGGGTCTGCGAATTTTTACATTTATAACAGTACCGGGCTGGCCTTTTAATTTTTCGCTTACGTCTTCCAGCGTTTTCTCTTTAGTGTCGAAATCGTCAATTTGCAACAGCACGTCGCCGGCTTTTAAGCCTGCATTCTGAGCAGGGAAGCCTTCGTAGGGGTCGGTAATCACCACCCGATCGTCGTGTTTTCGAATTAACGCCCCCACTCCACCGTAATTACCAGTAGTCATAAACCGATAATTCTCAATATCTGATTCGGGAATATAATTAGTATACGGGTCAAGCGATTCCAGCATTTTGTCAATACTTGTTTTTATTGCCTTTCCGGGATCGACCTCATCTACATAATAGGTATTCAATTCGCGAAAAAGCGAAGAATAAATATCGATGTGTTTAACAATTTCAAAGCTGTTATCCTTATAACTGGTTGTTAGCACCCCAATACCGAGCAGTGCAATAATTGGGACTATCCATAAAAGTTTTTTCTTCATAGTTTTATAATTCTAATCTTTGGGTTTCTATTTTTCGTAATACATATAATATGTGTGCCAACCCGGCAACCTTTCAACGCTTTTGAATTTACTAAAGTAACAGTTTTCCGTCAAATTAACAGAAAAGCAAATGCATGCTCATTATATGCGCCCAGATACAGGACTTAATTACAGTTTTTCAATTTCTTCTTTTGATAATTCTGTAGTTTCTTGAATAATTTCAACATGCTTTAACTATCTTTTTTCTTCCTCTTTCGGTAAATTGTCAACTCGTATTATGGGATTGTTCATCGGATATAATTGCATGCAAATTTACGCATTTCCGGAGATTTATTGCAAACCCCTGAAAGTTGCCGCCTTGCCCCAACCCATGTATTACCCGAAATCCGCAAGAAAAATTAATAAAAACCGCTATTTTCTTGCGAATTCGTGGTATTGTATTGTAAATTAACTCACTTTAATTCTGTTTTGCAAACGTTCAATAATGGTTTTTATTTTTCCTTCGACAACTCGGTATGTAGGAATCGTTTTCGCTTTGTAAATAAACATTAAGTAAAGTCCGGCATGACGATCGATATTTTGATGCAGCTCTGCTTTTTGTAAGCGGTAGGCCTCTCGCATGAGGCGTTTAATTTTTATACGGTCGACAGCCTTTCTAACCAGGCGCTTTGGCACCGCGAAACCGGCTTGAATAGCCGGATGTTCAGCATTTGGAACGTAGAGATACATTACTTGTACAGGAAAATCGTTAATTGCCGTTCCTTCGGCAAACAATTGATCGATAATAGACCGATATTTCAATCGTTCACTTCTGGGAAATGAGAACCTTCTTTGCTGTTGAATCATATTT
>JAWOEM010000098.1:0-8608 GCA_046482785.1 Salinivirgaceae bacterium | reverse complement strand
TTATTTCCAATAAATAGCGTTTTCGAAAAGTCGGCATTCCCCTGCTTTACCTCGAATTCGTCAGGTGTAATCTCGCATCCCGTAAAGAAGAGTGCGATAACTAAAATGTATAGTAAGTTGTTTTTTATCATAATAATATTTGTTAATGCATTAGAAGCTATAAGTAAATCCGATACCGGGAATAACAGCGTTTGAATAGTATGTTCCCTCGAAATTGTCGGGGAGGTAACGGGATGTGCGTTTTTCTCCATGGATGTACAGTAACGACAAATCTATCTCGAAATTCTCTATGGGCTTTATTGTTGCACCCCCGGCGATTCCGGTTTTATTTGCTCCGGGTGTTTCCGGTGTGTAATAATCGTCGTTCAAGGGCGATTGATCGTAATATGCTCCGGCGCGTAACGTAACTTCATCGATAACCTTATACTCTGCTCCAATTCTGAAAATGTAGGTGTCACTGTACTTGCGTGGATTGTCTGAATCCTGAAATCTGGCTGTATTATCGGCAAAATCGAAATTCAGCGAATCGTAAACTGACCATTGTACATAATTTACATCGACCGATACAAGAAACTTTTCGCTCACCTGATAGGCTACACCCACATTATAATTGGCCGGAAATGGTAGTGTGGCTTTGAATTCTGTTTCCTCGGGAAAATATGTTCCCAGCGCATCGGGCACATTAATTTTTGTGGTTCCATCGGTTACCTTTGCTTTCATCTGGCTGCGATAGCTTATGCCCGCCGTAAGCTGGTCGGTAATCGTGAACATCGCACCCGCATTAACCCCTAAGGTGTTGGTAGAACCGGTTAAGTTTACCGAGGCCTCGCCATCGGCGCCGGTAATTGGAATTTGCTTGTTCAGTTCAACGCTGTTTATCCCGATTAGCATTCCGGCACCCAAACTCAACCAATCGCTTACCTTGTAGCTAAAGGTTGGTTGTAGCGTAATCGACTGCATGGCAATGTCCTGATTAAGGTAGCGACCAGCCCAGCCGTCTTCCCAGGCTAAACGATTCCCGTAAGGAGTATTAACTCCCAGTCCGGCAGCCATTTTGTCGTTTATTTTATACACACCATAAAAATAGAATGGTGTTCCCATTGGGTTTTCAGTCTCAGCTTGGTATAAACCGTCGGTTGCCTGATAAATATTGTTTGAGAAAATTAGAGAAACCCCTGCTGTGAAAGACATTTTTTTATCGAGCAATGCCATTCCGCCCGGATTAAAATGCAAAATAGACGGGCCTCCAATAAAAGCCGTCCCAATATGCCCCATGGCGGTGTTTTTTTGCCCCTGCAAATTTACCTGATACCCCTCGGCATAGGCACTGGCAGACCATAAAAACACTGCGATTAAAAGTAAATTCTTCATGTAAAAATAATTTGGTTATTAAATTTTGGTGAAACACACAATTGTGAATTTAAATAGTTAGCGAAAGTAGTGATTTATTAATAATTCACATGCAAGTAATTTACATTTCCGGAAAACAGAATGTAAAACCGCGAATCAAATAACTACCCTGTATGTTTTGCCTTATTTCCAATTATTTACAAAGGGCAATAAAATTATGTAAAATATATTTGATGATGAGGGTAAGTCAAGAAATGTTAGTACGACAATCCTAATACGAATACTTAAGTTTATACCATGGTGAAATATAATTCAGAAAGACGCTTTTCATCTTTCGGCTACGGGGTTTGGTTTATATTACAATTTTTCGATACGTAGTGGCGATATCCCATAATAGGTCAATTTTTCTACCCTAATATCACCTTTGTGGGGTTTCCTGGTTTCGATATACGCTGTGTGTGGACATTGAGTTAGGCCGAATATGAGAGGCGCAATTATGGTAGAAATTTTACGATAGCCTAACACAAGAGCGCCGTTAGCTGCGGGCTAAATGCATGATTCAATGCACTGTAATTCAACCACTTATGAAATGGATCTGAAAAATAATTAGGGTGCCAAAGGCTGAAAATCAGTTTAATAGTTCCCTGTGGTGATGCCTGATTCAGCTACTTCATCCTCCAACCGGCGATGAAGTAGCTGAACATCATAATAGGACCCTTTTTAGAACGGACTCATTTATAAATATACGAAACTTCAATATATTAAGATCCCAGAAATAATAATTTGCAAAAAATTTATACGAGGACTACTTTTAGTGCAACTTAAATTTGGCCAGTCTTATTGGAATTTCTTTGTCGTTTTTGTCTAAAACAAGAGCAATTACGCCACCATTATGAAATTGAATTTGATCGGGGTTAAGTACAATTTTATAATTATTGCACTGCACTGTTGACGTTCCCAAATACTTTCCATCTTCTGAAAACGAATAGAGCTGAAACGATTCCGATGCTTCCATTTTTGAGTATTTTACTACCCATAGGTTGTTCTGGTCGTCAACCAATATTTCGGCAAAGTAAGGTAGGTTGGGGGGATAATAGTGCGGGTCTTTCAACATTTCAACTCCTTCATAATAACCTTCGATCATTTTCTTCTTCTCGCTTTCATTGTAACGTTTATTCTTCTTAATTGAACTTTCTATCTCTTTAGCTTTTGCTAATGCAGACTCGTAATAGTCTAGCTTGTCGGCCTCGGTGATTTGCAACACTTCAATATCAAGCTCAAACGATTTTAATTTTTGTCCGCTGGAGCTGTAGACTTCAATAATTCCGGTTCTGGGAAAACCAACTAAAAGATTTCCATCTCTTGTAGCACTAATTTGTGGTCGAAAAAATTTAGGATTGGAAAATAATTGACCAAAACTAATCATTCCTTTATCTTCGAGGTCAACAATAATTGTTTTTGAATTTGATTTCTCGAATGATTTATCTTTTTTCCAGATTGTTGTTTCTTTACCTGTATTGATGTCTTTGATTGTTATTACATTTCGCACATCACCCCCTCCCATAGGTACGTGACCCAAAATAGCAATCATATTGTTTTTTAATGGTACCGATTCCAACGGCATATAATCAATTTGAGCGCTTTTATAAAAAGTGCCATTTAAATTAAAAATTCGAATTCGGCCTTGCACATCAGTTGTGTAAATATATTTCCCGTCTATTATACCCTTAACTGATGGAAGCATTGGGAATTGCCCCTTTCCGGAACCATGCGAACCAATATTCTTAATTTTGTGGCCAGTTGGCGAAAATTTATATATCGTATGATTGGTTTTTTGAGTCATGAAAATATTTCCCTTTTCATCGACAATAATTTTTCGGTATTTCCCAATCGGGTAATTGTACATTTCAGGATGGTAGTCTGCAAACAACTCATGCCAATCTGTTCCTGACGCGTAAGAAGCATCAGCTTCAAATTGGGTCAGGCCATCGGAGTAATGTGTGGTTTCTTGCGCATTTATTTGTAAGCAAATTAGCGAAGTCAGGATGGTGCTGAGTATTTTTTTCATTTTAATTGATTTTTAGGTTATTATCTACTCTGATGGACGCCTATCAAAGTATTATTTAATTTGCGGTATTGAATTGTTCTATTATTTGTCCGTTTTCATCTGTAATTGTAATGGTAATCATGCGTTCTTGCCATTGCTCGTTCATACTGGCTTGTTGCATAATCTCATGTTCCTGTATGGCAATGTTTTGAAGCTCTTGAAGTCGATTGTTTTGATGATTTACCACGGCTGTAATTCCTATAAAAGTAGCCACTACTGCCGCCGCTGCATAAACAAAGATATTTGCAAGTCTCCTCTGTTTAGTAGGTATTGGCTTGTTGAACACAGGTATTACAATGGTTTGAAGTTCCGGAATCCCTGTGTTTAGTAAGTTCTTCAAATGAATCAAGTCATGCCTATAGCTTCCAAGATTATTTTGACATATAATACAGTTTTTCAAATGTCGCTCTACCGCAAATTTGCGTTCCGCAGATAGCTCATTATCCAGAAACGCCTGCATGGTATTGCTATTCAAACAGTTCATGACACTCCTCCTTAATTAATATTCTAAGTTTTTCAATGGTTCTTGCTAAGGTTTTACCCACCGAAGCCGGGTTCATGTCAAGTACCTCAGCCATTTCGCGGTACTTTAATCCCTCCTTGTAAAGCATTATAAGATGATATTCTTCTGTTTTAAGTTTTGTCAACCCTTTTTCAAATTGTTCGTGTTTTTGTTGTTCCTCATCCGGTAAACTTTCCGAATATCCGGGATGTGTAACGTTTTTTTCTTGTTGATACCTGTTTTCTAGTTGTTTCTTGCTATAATAATTCGCAAACCGGTTATAAGCTACCTTATACAACCAAGACTTAGGATCTTTAAGTTTTTCTTTCTCCTTTTCGATTTGCATATACAACTTCTCAAACACTTCCTGAGTAAGGTCTTTGCCGGTTTCTTCGCAACGTGTTAATCGCAAAAGGTATTTGTATAGTGCGGGGTAATGGTGTATGTATAGCTCGTTAAAATCCATTTTTTAGGTTTTGTACATATTACGACAAGGAAAATCGTATTTTGTGACAATATAAGTTCATTTTTTTTGTTTCTTTCGTATCGAAAACAATATTACCCACTATGCGAAAAATTTTAATTGCGATTTTGAGCCTTATCTCTATAGAGCTATTGGCGCAGCAAACTGTTACTCATCATGAGATTGAAAATGATGTAAAGCCTTCGGGAAAACTGGAGCTGTATTATGCTAATACCGGGTTTCCTATAAATGATTTTTTTGTTGGAAAACACTACACCTTTTTGTTTAGCCGCTATACACAAGCGTTTTTCTTATTAGAAAATCAAACCGGACTCATTGCCGATCAATTGTTTATGAAAGATATTGCCGGGCTGAAGAGTGGCAAAATGACCTATAGTAGCCCGAGGGTGCGTCGTAAACACAAAGCCCATTATGATTTGTATTTAATGGGCTACCAACGCGTAACTGCAAAAACAATCACACGGTTAAATGACACCCTTTTTGATTGCGGAGTTGTAAGGATAAAAAACAACCACTATGTGCATTTTTATGTAAGCTGGTCTGAAAGTGGGAAGTTGCGGTATCAAATGGTGGATAATATTCCCGATGAACCCGATTTTGAAAAACCGGAAATGAAGGACATTACCTTTAATTCGCATTATGCCGGCATAACTATTATGGGACATTATTATTTTCCGGAAAGTCGCTTCTTACTTCTTAGCAAAAGTCCTTGGGAAAAAGATAAGCGTAGCTCTCAATGCTCTCGATACGGTGCGATTATGTATGCGAAAAATTCAGAAGGCAAATATAGCGAGGCATTTGGTGTAGAAGGAAGACCTATTCGTTTGCTTTTCGATAATGAGAAGGTTTTTCTTTATAGCCATATACAAAAAGATATTGTTATTTTATCGGGCGATAGTATTTTAGTACAAATACCCGTCTCTGGCATCAATTATCGCAATTGGCTTGTGAAAGATGAAGCTACTCAAAAAATATACTTGTTTGCAGATGTAGCTTATAAACGAGAAAATAACCTATCTAACCAAACAAGTGAATTTTTCCGCGAGGGTAAGTATAATAAACACGAGAAGCTCTATGATATTTATGAGTTGGATGCCGACACGTACCAATTCAAAAGTCGCTATCATATAAAAATTACAGGACAAATTGCGCAGTACATCAACGAAAAAACCAACATTTTTGTCAACGATGCTAATTTTAGGATATTCAACCAGCAGGTTTATTTGAATATT
Organism: Salinivirgaceae bacterium; assembly: GCA_046482785.1. Lineage (GTDB taxonomy): Bacteria > Bacteroidota > Bacteroidia > Bacteroidales > Salinivirgaceae > Salinivirga. The sequence goes on along the minus strand of JAWOEM010000098.1, from coordinate 2,933 downwards.
CCGGTATATTCACCCGATGAGCAGTTAGGCATTTTTAAGCTCGATTTGGATTGGGAGAAAGATACCACAACCATTCACACTTATCAGAAAGAAGAATTTTCCTTTATGCAAAAAAATGAAGGGAGTTTTCAGGAAATTGAACAAAGTATTTTCTTAGCCAAGGAAGACAATTTTCAGCCCATGCCGGGCAAGTATGCTAAAATTGTTTCCGGAAAACGGTTTCATAAAAATGATGCGAAAAGTATTGATGAGTTACTTGCAGCGATCGAAAACGCAATTGAGAACGCTCCAGAAGAACTGCCGGTAACGTTTGTGGCCTACGACAATCAAGCTATAGGTGCGATGGGTGCTCATCATGCAAATAACTATTTATATGATGCGATTAAAAATATGGTACATCAATGGAAAGATCCGCTAAACGATATGCTCACAGCAATTTCTGTTGCCGGCAATGCTGTAGTTGTAGAGCAAAAGGGAGAATTGCGATACTACACTACGCCCGATGGTTGGCACTGTTCATTTGTAAAAATCAAAAATGAGTGGTACCTATATTATCAGTTTCATAAATTCGATCAATTGCATCTCTTGCACGACGAGGAAGATGATATGAATTTACCAACCATTGAATACGGAAAATTGAGGTGAAAGCAGATTTACACATTGCAAAAAGAACAACTTCAATTATTTTTTCCTTTGTTATTTTTTGCAAAAACAAAAGAACTGCCTTAATATGTACTTTTTCAAATCAACCACAAACAATATTAAATAATTTTGGCCGTTAGGTTAACTTAATCACAAAAAGCAACAAGGATAGATATGTCATGTATTTGCAAGCTTAATTTCTCCAGTTCAACTCTAAAAGTGGTTTTGGTTTTTACAACATTGCTTATAAACGCTTCGCTGTTTGCACAAAACAGCACATCGGATCAACGCTATATTGAAATTCGCGGAATGGTACGAGATGCCAATACCGGTTCAACACTACCTTATACCAACATCTATTTGTCTGCTTCGGGAAATGGCACTGTGAGCAATGAAGAAGGGCATTTCCAGATTGATGTTCCCGAGAAATTTGTGGACGATAGTCTTCGCTTCCAGTTTATTGGTTACCATACGCGTAGCCTTTCGATAGACCATGTTCGAAACCATCCGGTAATCGACTTGATGGAGAATATTGTCGATTTATCGGAGATGGTTATTTATGGGACTACACCCGATGCACAAGCAATTGTTAAAAAAGTTTTGGAAAACAAAGATCGGAACTATAAAGAGGCGACACTTCACAAGCAGGTTTTTATACGACAGCGCTACACAAATAAGGTAGTTCGTCTAAAAATCGATTCTAAGAAAAGTAGTCTAAAGGAGTTTCAGGAAGCAGAACTAAAAATGTTGACACGAAATATACCGAAAGTCTCCCTTACGTTTACCGATTTTTTAGGTGATTTCTATGCCAGTTCTATTCAGCCCGACACAGCTAATGTAAAGATTCGCCCCACAAGAATTGTGCGACTTCGGGAACAGAAAAATGATGAACTCGAAAAGCTGGAAAAAATATTTAATGACATTATGAAAAAAACCGGCGACGATGCTTATTGGAAAGTAAGAACGGGTATTTTGAGTCAAAAAATGGATATAACAACTCCAGATAGTACCGCCCGCGATTCTTCTAAAGCCGGAAAAACCCGCGTGGCTTACTATAAATGGCGAATGCAAAGGTTCATGAAGTTTGCCACACTCGAGAACGAAGATTACTGGGACTTTTTGCATAATAGCGGGCGTTACAACTATTCCGTGCTGGGCGGAACGCGCATTGGCAATGAAGAGGTTTATATTATTGGTTTTACTCCGGCATGGCGCGGATTTTTAGAAGGTAAGATGTACATTTCAACCACAAGTTTTGCACTACTACGCGCCGATTTTGGCTATGCTCCATCCAAATCGGGAACCGATTTTGGTTTATTGGGCATATCGTATACTGAAAATTTACTTGAGGGCTCAATAAGCTTTCAAAAAATGGAGCATGGTTACGAGCTCAAATACATGTCGTTACGAACCGGCGATTTAGTGGGAGTCGATCGAAATATTTCTTTCCTAAAGAAGCGGGAGCGCTTTCTGTTCGATAAAACAGAAGACGAAATCAAATTTGCCGTTGATGTGGTAAATCAATCAGAATCCTCTGTTGAAGTTATGGTGCTCGACCAATCACCTGTTTCCGAGACAGTTTTCAATAATGTTAGTGAACGAAAGTATATGAAAGTACATTATGTCGATCAATTCGATGAGTCGCTATGGAAAGGGTATTCAATTATTCAACCCATCGAAACCATGAAAACATTCAGGTAGGACAGAGAAGAAATACGATAATTGCTTTGCAATTTGCAATTCCCCGTGTTTTCTAAAGTAATACTTGGGGCATTCGCTATTGATACAGATTAAATTATGTTAGTAGAAAATTGAGTTATGTCGGTTTTATTTTTTACTTTTGTTAGCGAATTAATATAAACTATTTAAATTTATAGAGGTCAGTAGATAAATACATATTTTTTATTATCTTTAAGCCCAATAAAATCAATAGTTGTATGGATTTATTTCAAGGACAAAACCTTTTAGAGTTTGCTGATCGCTTTAGAACCGATGAAAACTGCTTAGAATATCTGTCTTATTTTAAATGGAAGGATGGGTTCACATGTGTAAAGTGTGGTCATACTGGAAGCCAAATCAGGAAAGACCATTCAAGGACTTGCAATAAATGCAGCCATATTGAATCATGAAGAAGCACAGGACGCTTTTAAAGATTTGACTCTCGGAGAACAGGAGACTCAACTTAGTGCTCAATTTGATCGACAGTTGGCTGCGTTAGATCGCTTTTATGATGAGCAGAAAACACTGCGCCAACGTGAATTGGATCGCGCTGTTTCTTCTGAAAAAGAAAA
>JAWOEM010000358.1:0-4585 GCA_046482785.1 Salinivirgaceae bacterium | reverse complement strand
TTCCATGTCCGCGCCTTCAGTATACTTGTTGACCCCGACCTTGGTTACGCTTTTGTCCTGGATCTTTTTTTCATATTCATAGGCCTGTCTTGAAATATCTTCAGTTATCGGAAATAGGGTATCAAATTCTTTAAGAATTGAGCTATCATAGTACGCGTAAATAATGCCAATCCAGCGGGTTTCTGTATGTTTTGTCTTACAATTAACAAACTCTTTTAATCTGTTTTGCACAACACTTGGATTGATTAAAACAATAGAAATATCTCTTTTAAGCATTAATGTTTCCAGTTCAACTAAACTGTCAGCATAGAAAAAAGAATAATCGTATTCTGATTTTGATATCGAAGTGTATAGACCCTCATAGATAATTCTGGAAGGTTCAAGTACAACAATATTTCTTCTGCATTTATCCATTTAGTTGAACTTCAATTTTTTCGATTAGTGGAATTAATATCTTTTCTTCGATAACGGAATGAATTTTCAAGTCAAATTCCAACCCAAACAAGGTATTTAGAAATTTGCGTTTTGTATTCAAATCGCTTTTAATTTTAATGTGCTTCAGAAATAAGTTTTTTAAATCAGTTAATTTGGTCTCAATATCGGTATGGTGATTTCTGTATTCATTTGCTGAAAAAGATTTATCCTGCTGGGTTTTATCTTTGTTTATAAGACTATAAAAATACGGGAATGCAACTTCATCTTCATAATTCAGATGTTCCATCACTTCCTCAAAATAGCCATTAAAAAACTGTTCAATCAATTGAAAATCTTTAGTCGTATGGTTATTTCTAATTTTGTCCAGATAGTATTTTAATTCAGGATACTTGTCTTCAATATAAAATGAATGGCTCTTTTTCAAAAAGGATAATACCGGTGTAATGTCATCAATTTTTTCAATTTCATTGTCCGTTGGGAAAAAACCATTGTACAAATTCGCTATAATAATAAATGCAATAAGATTAACCTTATTTGAAACACATAACTCCTTAACCGTCATATTATCCACGGAAAAATCAATATCAAAATGCTGCAAGCAAAGTAACAATGAATAGTTTTCATTGATTAAGTCAAGCATTTTTTTGTCTTTCGTAATATAAGATTTCTGAGTTTTATACATTTTTTATTTGCAAAGTTAATCTAAAATTCGTCAATCAGTATTATCAGTTGATGGATTAGAAAAAAAGCATACCTGTGACATTGGGCTGGGAAAATCGGAGGGAATGGCAGCCACACCCACAAATATTAATCATGAAATAGTTAACTCAAAACAATATTTATAAAACGAATTCCGGTTAAAATTCAATTTTCAGCTGCCGTGGAAGGGTTCGATCCTCATCGTAAAAGTTTGTCATGGTGGCGCCAAGCAACCTTACGCCTTTTTGGCGAATGGCATCGTGAGGCAATAATGCCACCAATGCGCTTTGTATTTCTGCTTTGGTAAAAGGTCTGTTTTGCGAATGACTACGTGTAATGGTTACAAAATCGGAATAGCGCAATTTCAGGGTAATGGTTCTTCCTTGTTTTTTTTTGGCTAAGCTACGTTCCCACATCACGTCGATAACTTCGGACAATCTTGCTTCTACTTGGCTTACATCGTAAATATCTGTTTGGTAGGTGCGCTCTGCTCCTATCGATTTTCTAATGCGTGAGGGCATAACGGGGCGTTCATCAACTCCCCTTACCACATCGTAAAAATACCGCCCGTTTTTTCCGAAATAGCGCATCAACTCGGGCAACGTCAGCCGCTTGAGGTCTTTCCCATTAAAAATTCCAATTTGATGCATTTTAGCTTCTGTTTTTTTGCCCACTCCAAAGAACAATCCAATTTTGAGGTTTTCGAGAAAGGCTTCCGCTTCCTCGGGTTTAATGAGGTAAAAACCATCGGGTTTGTCCATGTCTGAGGCAATTTTAGCCAGAAACTTATTGTACGAAACTCCGGCCGAAGCAACAAGGTTTTCGCGTTTGCGAATTTCGTTTTTTATTTCTTTCGCGATGAGCGAAGCCGAAGGCGGTCCTTTTTTGGGTTCGGTTACATCGAGGTAGGCTTCATCTAACGAAAGTGGTTCCACCAAATCGGTGTATTCATGAAAAATGGCTTGTATGTGGTCCGACACTTCTTTGTATACAGATGAACGGTGCGGTGTAATGATTAAATGCGGGCATTTTTGCAAAGCTCTGGCCATGGGCATGGCCGAATGTATTCCGTATTTACGCGCTTCGTAGCTGGCTGCTGCTACTACAGCACGCGGTGAGTTTCCTCCCACAACCAATGGTTTGCCCCTGTACTGAGGAAAATCGCGTTGCTCGACAGAGGCAAAGAAGGAATCCATATCGACATGAATAATTTTCCGCATTTTTGTAAGATAGCATTCCAATGGATAAAAATCCACTAAAAATTATAATACATACCCATGATCAAATTAACACCCGATCCGTCGGCAGTTTTCATTTCCTCCTTTCCTGGATAAATACTTTTGTTGCTATCTTCAAATAAAAGTTCTAAATCATAGTAGCTTACTCCATAGGCAAGAATCCAATTATCGTAAAGATTTACCTCAAATGTTAATCTAACATGTGGAGCAAAAGCATTTTCGTAATACCAAGTAGCATCGAAACCATCGACTATCTCGGAGGTATTTATTTCCAGTTTATTCTGAAAATAGTACCCAAAACCGGCTCCAAACAAAAAACGCATTTTATATCCCCCATCAATAGGGATAATGTAAGAGGGTGTAATCAATAAGGCTCTTCGCGTGTACTCCACCGTAGCATTCTGCAATGACGGATTTAGGCTACTTATGCCAAACGAGAAGTTGGCACTTAAGTCGAAGTAGCGATTCACTTGATGACTAAAAGAAAACGTAAAGCTGCTAACTCCACCAAAACTGAGCTTTGAATCACCGCCACTTTCCATGGTAATTAAAGGAATCGACGACATGCCAATACCATAAACCAGATTAAACCCCAACTTACTTTTAGGTCGAACTAAATCTTCGGGTGTACCGTGTAGTTCTTTCATTTTTTGAAAATCCACCAGCTGTTCTGCCGATGATGAATCAACCAACAATAATCGGCCTTTTACGGGTCTCGGATGCATCACTAAACCCAGCTTAACATAATACGTATTTCCTGCCTCAACTCTTACTTTTCCTTGCTTTTCTCCGTCAACAGCATACACATAAATACCGGGTGTGCATTCATATTCGTATCTCGTATTATTCCACATGGTTATAATAGTAGAATCATTAACTTGAATATCGAATGACTTGACCGTAGCATAATTGGCACTCTCGCGAAAGAAAATAATTTTACCGGTAGGTTCATTTGCTGCCAAAAACAGAGTAGTTTCAACAAGCAGTAAAAATGCAATAATTAATTTTTTCATCTCCATCGATTAAAAAACGTGCAAAATACGAATAATTGCCTACCTACGAATGAACAAGCCTATATTTCTAATTCAAAAAATAAATACTACAAATAACCCCACCGTGGAAGCGCATAGAGCTCTGCCAGGGCAGGATAAATGTCAAAGAATATTTCTAATTCAAGACCGCTTATTTAATGGATCTTGTCCAAATGCATCGATGATTTTTTTGGCCAATAGCGATGAGAGTTTAATGTTCGATTCGTGTGTCCATCCGGCAATGTGAGGCGATAGTATCACTCGTTCGCTATTGCATAAGTATTGAAAGTCGTCAGGTAGCTTATCGCGATAAATATTTTCAAACGAAACGGCCTCGTATTCCAATACATCGAGACATGCGCCGAAAACCTTTCCTTGCTCCATGGCATAAACCAACGCGCTGGTTTGCAACACTTTTCCTCTGGCGGTATTGATAAACACAATGGGTTTTTGAAAGGCATTAAAAAAATCGGTATTGCACATATAATGCGTCTCCTCTGTAAGTGGCACATGCATGCTTACGATATCAGATTCCTTATAAAGCTTTTCAAGGCTGGTTTCAGTAACGTAATCTGGTGCGTAATTGGTTTTATACTTATCGTACGCCAAAATACGCATATCAAATCCGCGCAATTTTTTGGCCACGGTACTTCCCATATTGCCAAAACCAATAATGCCAATGGTTTTACCGCCAATTTCTACTCCACGGTTCTCTTCGCGTTTCCAAATGCCATTTTTAACTTCGCTATTGGCGCGCAACAAATTATTTTGCAGCATAAGCAGCATACCCACGGTTTGTTCGCCCACTGCATCGCGGTTTCCTTCGGGGCTATTGAAGCATAGCACTCCGCGTTGCTGCGCATACTCAGTATCAATATTTTCCATTCCGGCGCCCACGCGGCCAATAAATTTCAGGTTGGTGGCTTTATCTAAAAACGGTCGGTCGATAATAAATTTACTTCTGATAATGATACCATCGTAACGGTTGATAATAGCCAAACAAGCCTCTTTGTTTGTGCATTTTCCCTCATCGACAACAAACCCCGCTTCCGAAAGCAGGGTTGGCAGCGCGGGATGAGTTGTGTCAGCAAATAGAACGTTCATGTTTTTTATTCCGATTAAATTCAAGTGCCATTCCGGTGTTTACGGAATGAGCCACACCATTTTCGTACACCACTTGCC
>JAWOEM010000049.1:0-6983 GCA_046482785.1 Salinivirgaceae bacterium | reverse complement strand
AAATTCATCGTAAAAGTGCGATTTATTGGTTTCCCTGGCTTCCCCGCAACAGCCATAATAAAGTGGGTAAGGGAAGGTTTGCAAAACACACTAAATAACAATGCCTAAAAAAATTACAGGTAATTTGCCTTCGTGTATTTCGTGTTATTCGTGGTTAAAAAAATATTTGCGGATTTAAGGAAACACATTTTGGATTGTGGTTCTTATAGCCAAAAGCCTGCGTTTCGATGGTATCCAGATCAGTTGTTTGGGTAGATTTCAATTCTATTACAGCATGAACATTACCATCCTTCAAAATGGCACCGTCAGCCTTTTTGCTGTCGTCTACATTCTTTTGTTCTGTTGTAAGGTTAAAGCCTTCATTGGGATTTAAAGTATAACCCAATACGCTTACAAATAGCTCCCTTAGAAAGCCTTCCTGAAACTGTTCTTCTTTTAAATCGCGAATACGTGCTTGCATTTCAGCATGCCCAAAATATGCCTGAAACGCTTTATATTTCTCCTCAATTAAACTCTGATCAAGTTCATTAAGGTATTTTTTGAGTACGGAGGTTTGGAATATGGACATAGGATTTTTTAATTTTGTTTGATACTTCAGAAACATTTTCTATCAATTGCTTTAAATTACGAAACTTGATAGGAAATTTAACTTTGTCCGGCATGTTATGATTTAGGTAATTAGTTAGTTTTTTAAGGCCGTCAATATCGTCAATAAGATGATCTTCAAAAACTAATGAATCAAAGGATTCTTCTTTTAAAAAATATCGATCAACTATAAAGTTATTTAAAACTATTAAATCTTCATTTGAATAGTTAATAATTGAATTTTGGATTATAGTAATATCAACTATACTGAAGATTGATAAACGGTTGTATTGGCAAGCCTTCATTGGAACAGTTTTTTCAAGTCCTTTTAGTCTTTGACTTAATGTCCCTGCGTTATTATTGAAAATTTCTATGAGAAATCGTCTATTAGCAGCTTCGCTTTTTTCTACCAATCTTTCAGTCACATAATCTCTAATTACCTTAAAGTGCTTGTTATCTATGTTTTTAAAAGAAGTTTTCCAATCAACTTTATCTAACCACAAAATATCATTTGTATTATTTTCACTTTCATCTATCGATTTTGATAATAGTTGTTTTGCTCTTTCAACGATTTTTGTATCACTTTTATTAAGTATTTTCTCTGACACAAAAAATAAAAGCCAGCTACTTACATAAAGAATCGAATAGATGTTTTTTATTTCATTTTCAGAGAATTCTGTATAAATACCATCCAATTTCTCAAACAAATCTTTATCTTCCATCCATCGCCAACGGTTAATATTTTCCCATTTAACTGTAAAATCATCTCTTAATATGGAAACTGTCCACACATATTGCTTAACCATTATCTTGTCAACAAAACCTGTTTCAATAAATTGATAAATGATTTTAATTGGAATAATTTCTTTAGAAAAATAAAAGTTGTTTCTATTTAAAAGAACGTCATACTTCGCCGAAATTTCAGATGTGTTTTTCTCATTGGTTATTATTTCATCTATATTCTGAAAATACTGCACTTCGTTTTTTCCAGCTTTATACTCTAATGACACGATTAGAAAATAGGCTAAAAGATTTGATAAGAACCTATCATAATAATTATTTTCTTTAAAGCCGTCATCAATAAAATCAACAAATCGTTTATAGTCTAAAAGAGATTGTTTTAATATTCTTAAGTTGTTTGCTTCAGAAGCATTGAAGAAATCAATGATTAATTCTTGTTCTTTTTTAAAATCAATAACCTGAGAGAGTAAAGGATTCTCCTTATTTATACTATTAAGCGCATTAATTGTATTTGGCTGTATTGTAAAAGTTTGACCGACTAGTTTTTCTTTGATTTTATTATAATCAAATTCATCATTTTCAGGTTGCTTTGCCTTTTCATCCTTTTTATTTGATTTTCTATTTTCAATTTTATCTTCATTAGCAATAAGAATAACCTTACACTCTGCATGTTCAATAAAATGATTTATGTATCCAAAGATTTCATTTGTTGGGATACTTGACCTTTCAAGATCATCAAAGATTAGTATTCGGTTTCCTTTTATTTTGGGGTCTTTTGTGCTAAAAAAGCTTTGTGGGTCTATTTTAAGTGAGACAGAACCATCTTTTTTGTCATTTCCATCCAAATCCAAATCAATTTTGGCAACCCCTTTTAAAAAACCTCCAAGGATACTTTTGGATAATTTCATAAACTTGGAGTGCAAGAAAGGGTATATTTCAGCACTTATTTTTTCAGATATTTCAGAAGCGCTTTTCAAACCGTTTAGGCTAATATAAATAGGTTTTAAGTTTATTTCCTTTTTTCTGGGTTTCCTATTCACATAGCTTTTTTGGAATATTATAAAATTAAAAAAATGTAATTCTTTTTTATAAATTACCTCTGTCTGTTTCCATTCTCTTAATAATTGCTTAATAAAATAAGTCTTTCCACAACCCCATTTCCCTTTTAGCATAACTGCATACTGGGGGTTTTCTAAATGAAAATAGTGGTCTAGTAAATATTGTTTTATGTGTTCATTCATCGATGCAAACTTTTCTATCTCAAATATAGCAAAGTTTACAAGAAATGTAACGCAAAATCACAATAAATAAAACTTCTGGCTTGGGCTGCCTGTTTTTTTATTTCCCAATACAGAAATTCTGGAAAATGTGTCCCAGCACGTCGTCTGGGGTGATGGTTTGGCCGGTGATGTCGCCGATGTGGTCTAAAACCTGACGGATTTCGAAGGAGAGTAAGTCGCCGGGCAATTGGTTCTCCAACCCTTCGTTAATGCGCTCAATGCCTTGATGAATATGCTGTAAGGCTTCTACGTGGCGTAGGTTGGTTACCAAAAGTTGGTCTTCGTTTTCGAGGCCGCGGGTGCCTTCTTTTACGAGCAGTTGTATGAGGGTTTCTACTCCACGGTTTTCTTTGGCCGAGATGCTGATTACCTGCTCATCATCAAAATATTGTTCGTAATTTCGATCGGCATGTTCGAGCAGGTCGACTTTGTTGGCCACCAAAATTACCGGAGTGTCGTTTTCGGTTTTGGCCTTTATTTGTTGTAATGCGGCTTGTACGGGTTTTTCATCGGCGCGGGCATCGAACAGGTAAAGTACAACGCGGGCTTTTGACACTTTCTGTAGTGCGCGTTCAATGCCCTTGCTTTCTATTTCGTCGGTCGACTGGCGAATGCCTGCTGTATCGATAAATCGGAATTCGTATCCGTCTATGACCATGGTGTCTTCAATTACATCGCGAGTGGTTCCGGCTATTTCGCTCACAATGGCACGGTCTTCGTTCAAAAGCCGATTTAATAACGTGGATTTACCCACATTGGGTTCACCCACAATGGCTACCGGAATTCCATTTTTTATGGCATTTCCAAGCTCGAATGATTTGGACAGGGACAGCACCTCTGAGTCGACTTCTCTTAGCAGTTCAAACAGTTGGCTGCGATTGGCAAATTCCACATCTTCTTCGCTAAAATCGAGCTCCAGCTCAATAAGTGCGGTAAAATCCATTAATCGGGTGCGCAATTGCTCCAATTTCGACGAAAATGCCCCTTTCATCTGCCGTAAGGCAACTTTGTGCGCCATTTTATTACGCGAACTAATTAAATCGGCAACGGCTTCGGCTTGCGATAAATCCATTTTTCCGTTCATAAATGCGCGCTGGGTAAATTCGCCGGGGCGCGCCATTCGTGCTCCTGCGCTTAGCAATAGTTGGAGAATATATTGCTGTATGTAAACTGAACCATGACAAGCAATTTCGATCATATCTTCGCCGGTGTAGGAGCGCGGTGCCTCAAAACGTGTGATCATCACCTCGTCTACCTCATCGCCGTTATGAATAAAACGGGCAAAGTGCTGATAATTTGCAGGCAGATTGGCAACCTCGCGCGATGAAATTTTCACAAACCTACTTGCAATTTTCAGGGCATCGGTACCGCTCAAGCGCACAATAGCTATTGCTCCTTCGCCCGGAGCGGTTGAAATGGCACAAATGGTATCATCAAAATCTACTAACTGACGCATGTTTACATTTTTTTAATAATTAAATAAAACTATAGACCCATCGTGCCAAAGCAACTAAAAACAGGATTATTCCCTCGACACGACCAATACGCCAATTGAGACGCATGAACACCAAAACGAGCATTACCATGCCCACCAATAGCCACATATTTCCGGTGGCTTCTGCATCTACCGGCAGGTCTTTTATGATTGATGCCAAACCAAGTACGCCAAACATGTTGAAAATATCGCTGCCGATTAAATTGCCCACCGACATGCCGTGGTGTCCCTTGTATGCTGCAACCAAGGCGGTTGCAAATTCGGGTGCCGATGTTCCGGCTGCTACTATGGTAGCTCCAATTACCCACTGCGAAATACCAATGGCTTCGGCCAAATCGGAGGCCGACTCTACCATAAAATGGGAACTGGCCACAACGAGCGTTATGCTAAGAAGCAGCAAATACGGATCGGTTTTTCGATACTTATCCGCTTCGCTAATATCTTCCAGCGGAAGCGGATCTTTTTTGATGAATAAAAATGCGAGATAGACGAAAAGCGAACCAAATAAAATGACGCCTTCTACAAAACTAAGCACTAAATCTTGCAAGAAAAACAACAAGGCAACGGTACCGAGCAACAGAAATACTCCATCACGGTACACCAATTTTTTGCTGGTATTTAAACTTTTAATAATGGCAGTTCCACCCAAAATGAACCCCAGGTTAAAAATATTGGATCCCACAATATTGCCTACCGAAATATCGCCCAAATCGCGTGTAGCAGCCAAAATGGTAACGGCGAACTCGGGAGCCGATGTCCCCACGGCCACTACTGTTAAGCCAATTACCAAGTCAGAAATATTAAATTTTCGTGCAATACGCACCGACGAATCTACAAGCCAATTTGCGCCCTTGGCAATTAAAAAAATCGTAACAATTACAACAACAACATCTATAGCAACTTCCATTTTTATACAATTACTTGTGAATACATCAAATTTATTACAACTTCTAACTTTGTTTGTTCATATACGTAGTTACGTATTTTTGTTCAAATTTTTCGGCGTTCGACCACCCCGCCGATACTACTTTATCTTTCAGTTCGCGGCATCGCACCTTAAAATCAGAAAGCATGCCATGTTCTTGTAAATAATCGATTAATTTAACGTACTGCTGTTCGAAACTTTTAAAAAATGCCACATCGTGCCGATACATTTCGATGGCATACAGCACGGCAATTTCAATGGCATAAAGGCGCACATCGGCAATTACATCGGCGGTAACGCCCAAAAACTCTAATTCCCTGGCAGCACGTTGCCCCACACTGCGCCGCGCTTTCCGTCGCTTTCCATGTGCGGGAAAATACTCTTTGCTGATTTTTACTTTCCACTCATCGGCCACTTTTTCCAAATCGGGTTTAAGCAAAAAATCGTAATATTTCTTCACCTCTTTCGATGTGGTATACAACGTAATAACCTGATCGATAATTTCTTCCTTATCGAGATTATGTAAATATGCTTTTAGCTGTTGTTTTCCCATGCCCTACTCTCCATAAATTGATTCGAAATGTAATTGTCGTTGGTTGTACACACGTAGCTCCCAAAACGAATACCCGTGGGAACAGCATCAAAAAACGCCTTTTCAGTTACCGGATTATCGCGTAAAGCGAATAAAAGTCCCGCCATAAAGGCATCGCCGGCGCCCACCGTGCTAACTACGGACGATAGTTCCGGGACTTGGAAGTGCTTTTCTTTTCCGGAAAAATGTGCTAAAACAGTATTGCTACCTCGTGTAATAATATAGTTGGCAACACCATTTTGCTCCAAAAAAGTCTGCCAATCAGTTAGTTTTGCGAATCCGGTTATGGCGGTCAAATCTTCATCAGACATTTTAGTAACGGTAGCGGCACGCATAAAATTCACAACATGTTCGCGCAAAGCACTATCGCTAAAAACCCGCTTATTGCGGATGTTAGGGTCGTAAAAGACCTCTGCGCCCGCATTCTTCGCATGCTCGACCAATGCATTAACACAATCGACATTTTGCCGATCGATAACATAAAATGAACCGATAATAAACTTCGAAATGCGGGAAAAATCAATTGGAGTGCTTTCGCTAATAGGTTGATTATGTCGGTAGAACGAGTAATCGGGAACACCACGGTCGTCTAAAAACGCCAGTGCCAGGTTACTCCTAACGCCATTAATGGGACTAAAGCACGTAGCATCGACGCCATTTTCTTGCAAAAAAGCACGTGTTTGCTTCCCAATACGGTCATTGGCATATACGCCGGCAAATTGCACTTCGCACTTTGCACGACCAAGCGACACCGCCACATTGAACATACTCCCTCCAAAACGCGCAGCCACCGGCTCCATGTCCGAAAAAATAATATCAAAAACCGATTCTCCAAGGGTTAAAAACATAATTACAAATAGTTGACTATCAATTCGTCAATACGCATAACGACATCACTTGCAAGCTATTGCTAAAGCAGATGTTATGCATGCCATAACTGCAGCAAAAGTAACAATAACCTGAACACGTGTGGTGATTAAAGGTTCACTTTTTTTTTACAAAATACACATATAGAGCAAAGCCAATGTAGCCCCATCGAAAATTCAAATTTTTGTGCTTGTAGATTTTGGGGTTCGAAAAAGCATTGCATTCCATCGAAACACAAAATCGCGAAAATCAATCCTATTTCGCATTGAAATACGTATCTTTCGCCCATAAAAAGGGTTAATCACTTTTTGTACAGATTCTGTTAAATTTCAAGCAAAGCAGTTTTTTTTAACAATGACTAAATCAAGAATTACAATACACATGAACCAATTGAAATACATACTATTTGCCGCCATTTTACTTCTTATTGCTCAGGCATGCAAGGAAGAAAAAGACTGTTTGGACTACAACGGAAATAGCGGCATAATTATTAAAGAT
>JAWOEM010000401.1:0-3192 GCA_046482785.1 Salinivirgaceae bacterium | reverse complement strand
CACAGTATATCGTGGTTGTCCCACTGAATATCTACACCAATAAAGCTTTGCAATTTATTGATTACGCGATCGGGTTCCGGTCCACGGTCAAAAATATCGCCAACTATGTGCAAATGGTCAATGACCAAACGCCTGATCAGGTTCGAAATGGCTGCAACAAAATTGTCGGCACGTTGAATGCGAATAATCGTGTCGATAATACCATTGTAGTATTCCTGTTTGTTAGGTGCATTTTCTTGTTCGTGTAGGAGTTCCTCTATTACGTAGGCAAAATCTTTTGGCAACGCTTTGCGTACTTTCGAACGCGTATATTTGGTAGAGGCGTTCCGACAAACTTCCACCAACCTAAATAGCGTTACCTTGTACCAGTCAGCCAGATCGTCATCGTGGTCGTGTTTTATAATTTTCAGTTTCTCTCTTGGATAAAAAATCAACGTGGCAAGCTCCGCTTTGTCTTTTTGAGTAATGGTTTCGCCAAAAACATCGTTAATTTTTCGCTTTACAACTCCCGAGGCATTATTTACAATATGAATAAACGATTCGTATTCGCCGTGTATATCAGACATGAAGTGCTCTGTGCCTTTAGGCAAGTTCAGAATAGCGCTCAAGTTAATAATCTCGGTGCTTGCAGCTTGAATTGTAGGGTAAGATCGAGCCAATAGTTTGTAATACTCAATTTCTTCTTTCGTGAGTTTCATATGCTTATATTTTTATTTTAGCGATCATATGGAGCTCGCCATGATTCTTCAATTGTGCGCCACATACTTCACGTTCTTCCTAATTTATGTGGGTATGCTTTCCACCTATTGGCGAATCATGGTTCGGTTCATATGTGAGGCGTTTTTATATGAATAATTTGAAGGATGAAGGTACATTTTTTCTTCGAAACTAAGCATTCAGTGCTGTTAGTTTTTCATTGAAATGTTGCATAAGCATTATATTATAATCATGAGTTTGGTGTAAAACGGGTTTTATATGGTTTTTAGCTACTTTTTCACCTAT
The DNA here is from genome assembly GCA_046482785.1 of Salinivirgaceae bacterium. Classification (GTDB taxonomy): domain Bacteria; phylum Bacteroidota; class Bacteroidia; order Bacteroidales; family Salinivirgaceae; genus Salinivirga. The sequence goes on along the minus strand of JAWOEM010000401.1, from coordinate 2,190 downwards.
ATTCTAAAGGAAGTAAGTGGTTGAAAATCAGCTTCTCTTTAGGATTAGGGGCAAAGCTGATTTTCAGCATTGAGTAATTGGAAGACCTTTTTAGACCGGCCTCAATCATTCCATTGAGTTTTTCGCCAGAATGTTTTAAAAAAATAGAGTTACCAGAATTTAGCATAAATATATCGTTTATGGTTTAGCTATAATTAGTATATTGGTCGCGCTTAAACGAAATCCTTGTTTGTAAAATGTTATCCGTTAGCGTTTGAACATTAAGTTTTTATAATTATTTTAAAAATTAACAACTATGAGAAGTATTATTTTAGGTGTATTTTTACTGGCCACAGCAGGCTTGTTTGCACAAGACATTCCATCGGTAAATGTAAAATCGCTTTCGGGCGAAATTGTTAATACCAATACATTTTCCAATGAAGGGAAACCAATTATTATTTCGTTTTGGGCCACTTGGTGCAAGCCTTGTGTAAAAGAACTCGATGCCTATAACGACTACTATGCCGACTGGGTAGATGAAACAGGAGTGAAAGTTTTTGCTATTTCTACCGACGATTCACGTAGCTCGTCGCGTGTTGCACCTTACGTAAATGCACGCGGCTGGGAAATTCCGGTTTATCTCGATGAAAACGCTGACTTTAAGCGTGCAATGAATGTAGCCAATGTTCCGCATACTTTTCTACTCGACGGAAACGGAAAAGTAGTTTGGCAGCATACATCGTATGTTGAGGGAGACGAAGAGGAATTGTATGAAAAACTTCGTGAACTTTCCAAATAGTTTAATCCAACGCTTTCCTGAAAATAATTACAGCATTTCGAATTGTGTTCAGGCAAGTGAACTGGCATTTTAAAATCAGGCAAATTTTGGTATGTGCTTTATGCAAATGCATTGCAAAGCTAGAGCATGTATGTATGCCAATTAAAAATCAGAATAAAAAGCAAATGAAGATAATATCTATTATTGCAGTTATACTCTGCGTTCCACTTTTGCTCTCGGCTCAGAAAGATGAACGGCCCGTTGGGCGGCTTACCGGGAACTTCAACATGGAAGCTTGGTACTATTTTAAAGATTCGGTAATTGGTACAGAAGTGCCACCCGAAAAAACACTGATGAATAGTTATGCGAATTTTCGTTACGATTATGGCAAGTTTACTGCCGGTATCAGATACGAAGGTTACCTAAACACCCTTCAGGGATTCGATCGCGCAAACGATGGGGCAGGCATTCCCTACCGATACCTGAACTATAAAAATGATCAGGTGGAATTTACCGTGGGTAATTTCTACGATCAATTTGGTAATGGGCTTATTCTTAGAGCTTGGGAAGACAAGAATATCGACTACGATAATGCTTTTGAAGGAGTTCATGTTAAGTTTAACCCATCAAATGGTGTGTACATAAAAGGGCTGTACGGTAAACAGCGAACCTACTTTGAACTTGGCGAAGGCCTTGTGCGTGGTATCGATGGCGAAATTAACCTGAATGAATTATTCGATACACTATCTACCTCAAAATCTCGGGTTGTGATTGGTGGTAGCTTTGTTTCGAAATATCAGAAAGATGAAAACATTCAGTACAATTTGCCCGAAAACGTAGCCGCATTTGCCGGAAGGCTCTCGTTTCAGCACGGTTTGTTTTTGGTGAAAGGGGAGTATGCCCATAAAATTAATGATCCTTCGGCCGATAATAACCTGATTTTTAAAGATGGCGATGCCCTGCTTGTAAACGCTTCTTGGTCGAAAGGTTCATTTGGCGCTATGCTTGGCGCAAAATGGGTCGACAATATGAGCTTCCGTTCCGACTATCGCGCAGTGGATAAAAATCTCCAAATTAATTATCTACCCTCGATAACACAAAATCATGCCTATTCGTTAATTGCCATGTATCCCTATGCTACTCAACTTACCGGTGAGGCAGGAGTGCAAGGAGAATTCTTTTATCGGCTTAAGCGCAAAACTGCCCTTGGCGGCAAATATGGTACGCTAATATCTGTCGGGTACTCCCGAATAAACGATATTGAACGAAAGACCGAGGGATTAGTAAATGATACACTCGGTTATGAAACCGATTTTCTTTCCGTTTCCGATCAACTATTGTTTGATGATTTTAATGTAAAAATCGGACGAAAATTTAGCCGAAAATTTAAAGCTATTCTTATGGGACAGTATTTGTCTTACAATAAAAAGTAC
>JAWOEM010000399.1:0-5523 GCA_046482785.1 Salinivirgaceae bacterium | reverse complement strand
GAGAGACTGTGCGTTAAAAATGAGATAGATAGATTAGAAAACAATAACGGCCAGCGTACAATCGGAGTAGATGGCCAGTGAGCTAAAACAGCCCACCGGAGCACTTTTACCCTGTGAAATAATCCGACGGTTGGCGGCTTGCTTCGCATTTCACAGGGTTTACCCCGTGAAATAATCCGACAGTTGGCTTGGGCTTTGGGCAAACTAGCTCGTATCCTCCTCCACACAAAAATGTGAGTAAATAGATTTCATACACTCAACACTGTAAATTGCAAATTTAGCTCCTTATTATTTGGAATTTCAATATTTTTTTCGCATAATACCTGCGACACAAACAAATTATTCACACAAAAAAACGATTAAAAATTTTATGAACGAAGTATTGCAAGACAAAACAAATGAACTGATTTTAGAACTTTTAGAAAAAAATGAAGACATGTCCTTTGGAAGCATTGTAAAAGATCTTGGGATTTCTGCTGAAAGAGGGTTGCAACATATGCTTCAACTACGCGAAAAAGGTTTGGTAAAGGTTGCTTCGCAATCGAAATACGCCCTTAACGTTTAGTAATTGGCGGTGGGTAAAACACCACCGCACCTATATTTTGCGCTCGAGTTGCGGAAGTAATTCTTTCTTTACCCATTCAAAATCGGGCGCCACGCGTAATGCTTTCCGATAATGTTCCAATGCCAGATAATATTGTTGGCTATTTTCGTACCACTGCCCCAAAACAGCTAATGAGTTCAAATATAGCCAACAATTATCGGTATTTTCTGCCTCATATAAACGTATAGCCTTTTTATATGCCTGAATGGCTTCTTGCCGATCGCCACCAACGAACTTTGGCATGTAATACAGCGCGTTTCCATACTCGATCCATGCTGTAGGGTTTTCAGGATTTTTCTCAATGGCTTCATTAATATAATTCAAACTTTGTGGTCCCAAATACATGGCTTTGTAGCTGCTCAGTGCAATTTCGAATCCAAGCAAAGCCCCTCGTAAAGCAAGATAACGACTATCATTTTCGTCGGCATCCACTAACGATTTGGTCAAATGAGTAGCTTTTTTCAAATACACTTCTGCCCTGCCTTTCTCTTCCTTACCTAAAAAAGCTCCAATAAGCCCATAATACGAAAGAGCAAGCCGGTACTTTTCATCATTCGAAATAATTTCGCTTTGCACTGCCGCTTCCTGAACGGTATGCTCCCACGAAACAATATTGGAGTACACGTAGGCCGAATAAACTTTACTATCGAAATCGGCAACACCCAGGCCGCCAATAAACATATAAGTGAATAAAATATACATCATAATTAAAATACCTTTAAAATCTAATTTTTCTACCTTTCCAGCTATATTCACGCTTAAAGCGTTTTACAAACCCTCTGCCGATTACAACCGGCAATAAAACCATTTGTGGTATATGATATAAAACAGTTTCTCTTACAGATTGTTGACTCATTTTTGAAATGAACACTTTCATAACCAAAGCCACAAAAACATAAAGTGCAAGGGGTAACCAAAACCCATTGATCAATAAATACACCGGAGGTACAATTACGAGAACCAAAAAAACAAATGCCCATACCACGTTATTTGCAAAAAATGCCGGTGCACTTCGCGCCAATCCGGCCATAGCATCTGCATATCCACTATACATACGGCAAGCGATCTCACCATTCCCCAAAAGAGTAGCCACCCGAAACCGCCTGTTTTTCATGCGTTTAATAATGGCAATATCCTCTACCGGGCATTGTTTTACCAACTTATGCCACTGGTTTTCCCGATAGTTTTCGGCATCGAAAATCATGCACTGCCCGTTGGCTGCGGCAAAGGACGATACGCGGGTCACTTTTATAAGTTTTAACGGCAATAGCGACAGCAATATCCAGTTCATTAGCGGTACTACCAACTTTTCGCCTCGACTTTGCATTTGCTGCACCGGAAAAAAAGACAATAGTTTTAGTTTTTGCTGTTGCAGATACGCAACCGCTTGTGCTACAAATCGCGGGGTTACATGTACATCGGCATCTAAAAACACGAGCACATCTGCCGTAGAGCGATTTGCCAACTGAAAACAAGCGTGGTTTTTACCACTCCAACCATCGGGCAAAGGCTTTCCACTTATGAGTTTTACATTGGAGTGCCTTTGGGCAAATTGCGCAACCACCTCTGCTGTGCGGTCTGTTGACAAATCATCGTATACCCAAATGGTAGTTTGGGCATGCGTTTGTTGCACTAAATCGGCGAGTAAACTCCCAATATTCCGTTCCTCATTTCGTGCAGGTATAAACACATCTACAGTTATGTGTATGTCAGTATTACTCAAAGGTAGTTTTGATGGAAAAATTACATTGGACAACACCACCAAAAACCGAATTGCCAAAAAGGCAAACGCCAAAAATAAAAAAAGTTCTGTTAACGCCATAGTCCCTCCTGCGTGCGCTTACACCGCTCGTAAAATTGATTATACGCCATCTCCGGTTCTTGTTTATTATCTAACCATTCACCATAAACATACAACGTAGGTTTCCGATTTTGCAAATAGTCTGTAAAAAATACCAACATAAGCACGTCGCAATCTTGCTTCAGCAAATGCTGCACTCCTCTTTCAAAACGAATTTTGCTCGCATGTTGCGACTGCAACCTACCTTGCGGAAACATTAGTACCAGGTTTGTGGGATTGGTCAACAGGTTGGCCGCAAAGTCGAGCGATTCATATACCGTTCGGGTTCCTTTTTCGATAGAAAATGCGCCTATGTGTGCAAAGGTTTTGTGCTTTTCCAATTGGCTTTTCAACATCATTACATGGAATTGTTTTCCGAACAGTTGGCGATTCAAATTCAACACCCAAAACCCATCCCACCATGAGTGGTGATTACTTATAACCAGTAGCGACCTACGATTCTCAATAACTGGTACCTGAATTACCACTTCATGAAAAGACCGCTTAATAGCCAAACGGGCAAACAAGTGATAAAACCAGACAAAAAAGGCAGTATGGCGGGGTTTAATCATAACCATTGAATAAGATTTACCATATTCAAAATCATGAAAAATACAATCTGTGCCAGAAAAACGGCATACCCAACCCGATATCCGGTTGAATAGGGTTTAAGGAGTAAAATCCAATGCATCGCGAAAGCAATAAGCCACCAGGCTATATAATTGGCAATTGGGACACTAGCAGCCGACCATACCCACATTCCGGTATTTATGGCAAATGGTTCCAGTGCAACATCAAAAATCAACATCAACGTTGCGCCAATAAAGGGAATTAACCAGCGATTTGGAGCACGATGGGCCGCAATCAGATGCGATGCAAGTACCAGCAGCAACCAATTTACACCGATAAACAATGGGGTTTGAAGCCATTTAATACCCAACACGCTGCCATAAGCATATTCGCCGAATGGCCAACCGGTATTTACTCCAATAGCTTCGATAAAAAAACCCAAAAGATAAATGGCAATAAAAACAATTGCACTTTTAGGCGTTAAACTTTTACGCACAGCTAAAAGCAACACAACCAAGCTAAACAGCAAGGTTAGCGGTGTAAGTGCCACAAAAAAATCATGGCTGTATGGTATTAAAAAGCCTACTAGCCCAACTAAATAAACAGAAATTACGGATCGAACCAATTCTTTTTCAGGAATTTGTATTTGCAATTTATTTGTCATCTTTTTCTATATGGTTAAAGTTATAATCAATAATTCTATGAATTAAATAGCACATTCATGAATTCCTTTCGTTCTCAATATCGTTTGCAACAATATTGGCAGAAGCCACACAAAGCGGTATTCCACCTCCCGGGTGTACACTACCGCCCACAAAATATAGCCCATGGTATGTGGACGAACGATTTTGGTGCCGTAAAAACGCAGATAACCGACTGTTTGAACTATTTCCATAAATAGCGCCACCATCTGAAGCGGTCTCAGCTTCAATGGTTACGGGAGTTCCTATTTTCTCTGCCACAATATGGTTCGAAATGTCGACCTTCAAAATTGCATTTAGCTTTCGAATTATATTCATCTTTACTTTTTCGATAGCCTCCGCATTGTACTGCCCTTCGTTTACAGGCGCATTGACCATCACAAACCAGTTTTCACTGCCTTCAGGCGCATCGGCACCGGTAACTTTGTTGCTCACAAACACATAAACAGTGGGGTCTGCATACATTCTTTTCAATTTAAACAAATGTCTGAACTCCTCTGCGTATTTTTCCGCAAAAAAGATATTGTGAAGCTCTAATTCTGGAAATGTGCGATTTATACCCCAATAAAAGATAATAGCGGAAGTTGATTTCTCCATCATTTTCACCCGAAACGGTACACGCTTTCCGGGCATTAGTTTTTTGTAAAATGTTGAAACATCCACATCGCTAATTACACGCTCTGCTTCAATAGTTTCAGTGCCAATTTGCACGCCACTTACCTCGGTTTTATTTAACAAAACAGCATCGACTTTGGTATTAAAATGAAAAACAACGCCTAACTTACGAGCAACCTTTACCAAAGCTTCCACAATGCTGTACATGCCCCTTACCGGGAAATAAGCTCCTACATTATGCTCCAAGTGGGCAATCATATTCAGCGTAGCCGGCGCCACATAAGGATTGGATCCGTTATAAGTTCCGTACCGATCGAAAAGCTGAACAAGTTTAGAACTTCGAAAGCTCCGTTTATTTCGGCCGTGCATAGACCGCAACATATCTAACTTATGGAGCTTAAGCGCCATTCCCCTGCCTTCGGGCGAATTGAAAGTTTCCCAACGGTTCTCAGCAGCGATTCGACACTCGGCAGGCGAACCTCTCCTATTTCGTGGATATGCCCCTGAAGCTGACGGGACCCAGTCCACCCAAAAAATCCTACTACCAGTACGATCAATGCAACGATCGTAAAGCCCCCAATCAGTTTTGTCCCAATTTTGATGTTCTTCATTTACTTAACTCCTGACGATATATCCAAATCTTTTTCAAACAATTCATAGTATAGCGGGCTGTTGAAACCGAATTCAAATTTTGTCTCAATATTTTTTTCTATAGAAAAAAATCGTGACAGGAGCTGCTTGGAGTTCGCTTTTTAAAAAGCAAAAGCCCCCGGTGAGGGGGGCTATATTGATGTAAAGCTTAAGTTGTAGCTCCATTATATTTATATTAACAAAAAGTGTCAATAGGTTGATTGTATTCACTTGATTGTATTCACTTGATTGTATTCACTCTTGCACCGCGCGCATTGTTATTGCGCGCCCAGCTACCGCTTCAGTTCTGCAAGGGCTTCGATGTGTTCCACCGACAGGCCGCAGCAGCCGCCCACGGCGCTTACCCCGTCAGCGATCCAGTCGATGGCATACGACTTCAGATCCGACGGCGAAATGATATCCTCGAACTGCCAGTGGGGCATGCGGAAGAAGCCGCTGTCGGGGTAAGCGTACAGGGGACCCTCGTAAGCGCGACGCAGAATGTCCAGAGCAGGGCCGGTCACATTCACGTTCGAGTGCATAATTCCGGCCGCATCGATGCC
>JAWOEM010000392.1:0-5351 GCA_046482785.1 Salinivirgaceae bacterium | reverse complement strand
TTTATTCGACATCGTGAGTCTTGGAATGGGGGCATCTGCTCCGGCGGAGTAAAATGTGTAGAAAGCAAAAAAGAGCGTTGATTTATTTCAAATCAACGCTCTTTTATTTTGGTGTAAAGCACGATGTGTACGCCGTATTATTTGTAATCTACGGGAATCTTAAAATTTAAGTTCGCAAATTTTTGTTTGTCCTGTAGACTGTTTCTGATGCATTAGTTGTGGTTTACCGCGCTCGTAAAAAATATCGATGCTAGTCCACCCTTTCGACCATGTTTTTTCGTAAACACGAGGGCCAAGTTTGCCGCTAGCTTGTAAGTTCTCTATATGCACTTTCCCCTGAGAAGGTTTGTTTATGAATAAATATGTATCGCCGTTTAGATGGAAAAATTCAGCATTTCCCCAGCCCGACGACCATTTCTTTCTGTAAACTTCCGTACCCAAATTTGGGCTATTCAGGCCAACGCGTGCAGCTGCTTCAAGTTTGGGCAGGTTGATTTTGTTGATTACGCAAGTTCCTTCAGCTCCTTTTTGATAAAGAATAAAAAAGTTTCCTTTATGCGTGGTCATGGCGAAGTTGCTGTAACCGGTAGTCCATTTTTTCTCGTATATTTTTTTCCCGACGTCGCGCCCCGAAGTGGAGGCATTTAACCGAGCCAACCCCGATCCGGCTTTATAGTGCAAGAAGTAAACGATATCGTTATGCACAAAGAACAGGGTATTTGTCCATCCCGAACTCCAGTTTTTTTCGTAAACTCTTGGCCCAAGTCGTTTTCCGTTCATAATATCGTTGTAGTTCAATTCGCTGATTCGTGCTAATCCATCGCGTTCTTTTTGGTGAAAGAAGTAGGTTTTGCCACGGAATTCGTAAACGTTGATGTTTGTCCAGCCTTTACTCCATGTTTTGGTATAAACCGGAGACCCGCCTTTGTCGAGGTTCCATATTGAAGTTGCTCCGGAATTCGAATTATGACTAAACAAAAACTTGTTGCCGTTAAGCATAAATGTAGTAGAAAACGTGTACCCACTTGTAAGGTTTACGTTTACTTTGCAATCGAGTGAGAGGTTGCCCGATGAAATTGGTCTTGAAGCGGCACTTTGACCTTGAGCAAAGGAATTGATTGTTAAGCCCAGGAATGCAGCAACGAGAAGTACGATACTGAAACTTAGTTTTTTCATGATGTGTATTATTTAGTTGTAATAATTATGTTATCAATTAATGTGTAGAAGAAAGGGAATAGTTTTGAAAAAAAATTAAATGGTTATCCGTTTTTGTACCTAATTTGATTTTGATTTTCTTCATTTGCCCCTAGCCCTAAAGGGTGTGAAGAAAATCAATTGCTCCCTTTTTAGGGCAGAACAATTGATTTTCACTGCATTGGTTCTGTTTTAGGTGCAAAAACGGATATGCGTAAAAAATTATTTTATATTTCTTTTAAAATAGTCATTTTCATTTAATTAGAGCAAATACTCATTTTTTTCAAAATTGAATTTTGGTTGCCAATAGAATGGTAGATTAACCCGTTGTATTAAACGAAAAATGGGAGACCGACTTAAAGTCGGTCTCCCATTTTTCGTTGCATTATTTGAGGATTTTTGCACTTGAGAATTTTGGGCGTTACGCCAAAATGTCGGTTTTAATGCGTTCAATTTTTTGTTTTAATTCATTAATGGCACTATTGTACTGATCGTGTGCATTGAGAACACCGGTTACACCAAAGTAAAATTTAATTTTGGGTTCTGTGCCCGAAGGCCGAGCACTAATTTTGCTGCCATCTTCGAGGAAAAACTGCAATACGTTGCTTTTGGGCAGTCCGGTTGGAGAAGTTTTGTGAGCAACTAAATCCTCAATTGTCTCTTCATCGTAATCGATAATTTTTACCACTTTTTGTCCGGACAGTGTTGTTGGCGGGTTTTTACGCAAGCGTTCCATCATTGCTTTAATTTCATCGGCGCCGGTTTTCCCTTTTTTTACAATCGATATCAGGCTTTCGTAGTATAGTCCGAATTCCATGTAAATGTCCAGCAGCATTTCAAAGGCCGATTTGTTCTGGTCATTTGCCCATGCCACCGCTTCTGCAATAAGGGCGCACGACATTACAGCATCTTTATCGCGCACAAATTCACCGGCAAGGTATCCGTAACTTTCTTCGCCTCCGCCTATGAATGTTTCTTTTCCCTCTTTTCGGCCTATGATATCAGCAATGTATTTAAACCCGGTAAGCACATCGTACGATGCTACGCCATGTTTTGTTGCCATTTTGGGGAGCAACTCTGTGGTAACAATCGTTTTTACGATATATTGTTTCCCATCGAGTTTCCCATTTTCTTTCCATTTTTTCAATAAATAATTAATGAGCAATGCGGCGGCCTGATTACCATTCAATAGCTCAAATTCTCCTTGTAGATTTTTTATGGCAATTCCCACACGGTCGGCATCGGGGTCTGTTGCCATAACCAAGTCGGCATTAACTTCCTTGGCTTTATTTAGCGCCATTTCTAAAGCTGCCGGTTCTTCGGGGTTGGGCGATTTTACAGTAGGAAAGTCGCCATCGGTTACATCTTGCTCGGGAATATTTATTATGTTTTTAAATCCGTAGGCTTTTAATGCCATTGGTACCAGCTTTACGGCTGTTCCGTGTATGGGTGTAAAAACAATTTTCATGTCTTTGTTACGCGCAACCACTTCCGGAGATAGTGAAAGGGTTTTTACAGCAGCAATATACTTTTCGTCCATCTCTGATCCAATGGTCTTAATTAGCTCTTTGTTTCGCTGAAATTTTATTTCGCTGATGTCAGAAATTGCAGCCACCTCATTAATGATGTTTTTATCGTGCGGGGCGATAATTTGTGCACCATCTTCCCAATACACTTTATAGCCGTTGTATTCTTTTGGGTTATGCGATGCCGTAACCACAACGCCGCTTTTGCATCCTAATTCGCGAATAGCAAACGATAATTCAGGCGTGGGGCGCAGCTCATCGAATAGGTATACCTTAATGCCATTGGCAGAAAAAATATCGGCAGTTGTTTGGGCAAACAGCTTACCATTGTTTCTACAATCGCGTGCAATCGCCACGCTTATTTGCTGATCGTTAAAATTCTTTTTTAAATAATTGGCCAATCCTTGGGTAGCCATGCCAACGGTATAAATATTCATTCGGTTCGATCCGGCACCCATAATGCCACGCAAACCACCGGTGCCAAATTCCAAATCTCTGTAAAACGAATCGATAAGCTCATTACTCTCTTCGGCCAACATTTTTTCGATTTCGCTACGCGTTTCAGCATCTATATTCATCGACAGCCACTTCTGGGCTTTTTCTTTTACTAACTGGAGGGTTTCTTTTTGCATGACATTCAATATTTTAATTAAATTAAATTGTTCAATTGTTCACAAAGTTATGAATTTAGGCAGAAAATACATACCTAAATTCCGCAAGGATTTAATTTTTCAAGGTCAAAATCCTTGTGGAATTTAGGTTAACCCCGATTTAGAAAATCACTCATTTGGGTGAAGAATGAAATCGAATGAGATGATTTACTTAATCGAACCGAGTCAGGTTTAGCCTGACGAGCTCAACGCAGTTAATTCGCAAGGAATACAAAGATATACAATATAATTGCTTGCGGATTTTGGGTAGATAAACGAAAAAAAATAAATTGAAATCGACGATGCGATTGCCTATATTAGCCGAAAAAAATGGAAAACTTCGAATTGCAATTTTTAGCTGGAACGGCACTTTTCGCCATCTCAATTATTAGCGGCAACGTACTGCACAAAAAGGGCATACCTTACAAACCAGCTCTACTCAGTGTTCATAAATTTTTGTCGTTGGGTAGTATTTTGCTAATTGCAATGGCTATGGTAAGTTATTACAAAATAGCAGCGAATTCTTCTACGACAATAATTTTGGCGCTACCAACGTTCTTTTTTGTGTTAGGAGCATTGGTTTCGGGAGGTATCATGAGCCATAAAAACAAAGAAGAAAAGTTAATGTTAAAACTGCATCAAATATCCACTATTGGAATTCTTATGCTAATGGTTACAATGGTATTGGTCCATATACGATAATTGTCAACTATACGAAGCTAATTCACAACGAATTAGTATGAATCACCATTAAAGAAGAATCGACCGTTTCAGATATAGGAGTTTTGTTAAGCTAAATTATAAATCAAAAACACAAGCAAATGAAAATCATTCAAATTTCCCTCACATTACTCGTGCTTGCAGCCTGTACAGCACAGAAACCCAATTCGGAAGCCGACACACAGGCCACCAATGAGTGGACGATTATTGAATCAGAAGGCATGTATGGTTTACTAGACCATAACGGAAAAGAAATTGTGCCGCCTCGGTACGATACCATTATGCCATTCGATGTTTATCGAAAGAATTGGGCGATGGTAGAAATAAACAATTACTGTGGCTTTGTTAACATAGATGGAAAAAGTGTTGTAAAAGTTCAGTATGATGAAATACAGCCATTTGATGAATACTTGAATGGTTGGGCTATGGTACAGCAAGCTGAGTATTATGGTTTTATCGATGCCCGGGGCAAGGAAGTTGTGCGTTGCATGTACAATGCCATAGATCCGTTCGATGAGTATTTGATTGGCTGGGCAAAAGTAGAATGTGATGGCAGGTTTGGGTTTATCGATAAAAAGGGAAACGTGGTTGTTGAGCCAAGGTACGAAAAAATCGAACCTTTCGGCGAATACCAAAATTCGTGGGCTATGATACGAACCGGAGGGTATGTGGGTTTCATAAACGATGAAGGAGAAGAAATAGTAAAACCCAATTACGACAAAGTTCATCCGTTTGGGGAATTTAATGAAAACTGGGCGATGATTGAAGTTGGAAATTATCTGGGGTTTATAGATGCAACCGGAAAAGAGATTGTCCACCCCATTTACAATAGCATTGAAGAATATACATCGGCCAGTGATAATTAAAGCGTTGATGAAATGAAGGAGCGCAATTGCGCTCCTTTCAGATAAAAACTAAATTTCGCAAGAATCTATTTTTCGGCAGAGTAAAAAATCATTATTTCTTTACATCAATTCTTTTAATGGTTATCCGCTTTTGTACCTAATTCAATTTTGATTTTCTACATTTGCCCCCAGCCCTAAAGGGTGTGAAGAAAATCAATTGCTCCCTTTAGGGACGGGGCAGAACAATTGATTTTCACTACACTGGTTCCTCAAATTCATAATATCGGAATCATATCGCACATTCGTCAGAGCAAGTTTCTGGCCTTCAACATCTTCTCCTGACATTTCAAAGTTTGCCCAAAGGTTTTCGAGCGCTTCGGCATAAAGCATCCCGGTTCCTTCCACTCTGGCGATGG
>JAWOEM010000332.1:0-7439 GCA_046482785.1 Salinivirgaceae bacterium | reverse complement strand
TTGATAAGCAGTTAGCGTTTAATCAAGGAAAAAATATTTTTCTTGATAATCTGGATATCTTTCAATTCAGCGATGAAACGATTAAAGCTATTTCACAAATTGACAAATTAAACGAGCACTCAAAGCAATTAATGCTTTTTACAGAATAAACCAATACAAAATGTGTGACTAAAAAGAAACATACTTCGTTTTTCAAAACAGATTTTTCATGATTATGTACTTATATGGTTTCGGATTGTAGCACAATCAATAAAACAGACTCTTTCATCCAGAAAGGTTACTCTGGCTCAAGTAAAAAAAGGAAGCATCACTTCAATTCATTTTTTTAGCATTTCGGAACATTCTTCAGTCATTTGACAAAGGCTACTATTCAAACTTCACTTTTGTGAACTATTTTTGTAATAAGTTATTATTCAAAATAGATTTACACAAATGGAGGCTAAAAAGAAATCGCGCATACAATTTGCAATAAACGATATGACTAAACGTCATTTCGTTAGCAGACTACCCAATTACAGTCTGGCCTCTATCCTATTTCGGGTAATATTTGTGAGCATAATAGCCGTTTTCTCGCTGGAAATTATTTGGCACACATTAAATGCAGGCGACACTAAACCCGGCATATTCGTTTACCTCATTGTTATTATGGGGTTCAATTTATTGAGCGAAAGCAATATTATACTCGACAACATTCTGGAAAAATTGCTGCCCATACCTCAAAATATTCGGCTTCGTATAAAAATCCAGCTGGTGTTAACACTTGTACTTGTTGTACTGGTACACCAAGTTACCATTAGCTTTTTCGATTACCAACGCGATGGGCAACTTTCCATAATTTACATCAGCATTGCCACCGGACTTGTATTTGTTACGCTAATGTCGAGCAGCTTGCTCATAACCCGCCTCATGGAAAAATGGTATTACATGCAAAAGCAGGTAGAAACCATGAAACAAGAAAAACTACAAATGGATTACAATGCGCTACAAGACCAATTAAACCCACACTTTTTGTTTAACAACTTAAGCGTATTGAAATCACTTATTATTTACGATAAAGAAAAAGCCGTAAACTTTACACAAAATTTCACCGATGTGTATCGCTATGTGTTAAAAAGCAAAGATTTAAAAACAATACCTTTACGAGATGAGTTAGAATTTATTGATGCATACATAAAACTACATGAAGAACGCCTGGGCAAAGGATTGAAAGTGGATATAACCATTCCTGAAGCCTTTTACGAATGCAAGGTGGCACCGCTGGCTCTGCAATTATTGGTAGAAAATGCCATAAAACACAACATTGTTTCAAGATCTTTACCATTGTATATTCGTATATTTGTGCGCGAGAAGCATTTGATTGTTAGCAATAACATACAGCCAAAAGAAGGCAGCTATTCAACACATACAGGATTGCAAAACTTAGTAAAAAGGTACCACATGCTGGCCGATAAGGAGGTGACCATATCGAGTGAAAAAGAAATATTTGAGGTTAATATTCCGTTATTGGAAAGAAATTTCAGAATAGAGAAAAACAGAAACCAGAATAACACAGAAGTAAAGCAGGCAGAAGAAATAACTAATTGTTAAAAACCATGAATGTACTAATTGTAGAAGATGAGCTTCATAACAGTCGAATGCTGTTGGACATGGTGCAAGGCCTACGCCCGGCGTGGCATTTCTACGAGCCGTTGGAATCTGTGAGCGACGTGGTTAGCTGGCTGGAAAATAACCCACAGCCCGATCTCATTTTTATGGATATTCAATTAAGTGACGGTATTTGTTTTAGTATTTTTGAAAAAACAAAAGTGCAAAGCATGGTGATTTTCACTACTGCCTACGATGAATATGCCATTCAATCATTCAAAGTAAATAGCATCGACTATTTACTCAAGCCCATCAAAGAAAACGAGCTGCAAAATGCCATTGAAAAGTTTGAGCGATGGCACAAAAAAACCAGTACTCATGCCCCCGGGAACGACTATGGCGAGCTGGTAAAGCTCATAAAATCGGCAAATACACCAACCGAATACCGAAAGCGCTTCATGGTAAACAAAGGCAAATCGCTAATAAAACTCGATACCGAAAACATTGCATATTTTTCTAAGGAAGAACAAACATGTTTTGCCGTTACATTCGACAACGAACAGTACATTATTGACTTCACACTCGATAAACTGGAGCAAATGCTTGATCCGGACATTTTTTTCAGGTGTAACCGGGGTGCAATAGTCAATATAGAAGCCATACAACGAGTAGAAAGTGCTTTTGGAGGAAAATTACAGATAAGCACAAACGCATACGGAAATAAAATACTAAAGGTGAGCCGATTAAAGGCATCTGCATTTAAAAACTGGATGGACAAATAAACGCAAATAAGATATACCTAAAACCCTATACCATGTCACAATTAGCAAATATTTTAATCGATGATTTTACAGAAACATTGCTTCCTTTCGAAGCAGTGGGTCTGGCAGAAATCAATGCTGCCCGGCTTATGAACAGGGTAGATCATAAGTTTGTGTTGAATAAAAACCAATTATTAAAAGCCATTCCCGATCTTTATAATAATTACTTTATTCTTAACATAGCCGGAGTACACAACCAGCACTACTCTTCAACATACTTCGACACGTACGATTTAGCCATGTACCATGCGCATCACAACCAACGATTAAACAGGCACAAAATACGGCAGCGCACCTACAACACCAGTGGTGACTCATTTCTGGAAATCAAACATAAAAACAACAAAGGGGTAACCAACAAAAAACGCCACAAAGTGAGTGGCGAACTATCACATATTCCTTACGGATTTTTCGATTTTGTAATCTCAAACACCCGTTACCACCCCATGGCACTTCAACCGGTTATGAAAAATGAATTTTACCGATTCACATTGGTAAACAAAACAATGACGCAACGTGTCACCATTGATACAAGACTTAAATTTCATCAAAACGACAATGAAATATCGCTCCCCGAACTTGTGGTCGCCGAAATAAAGTCGATACGAGGAAATATAGACACAACGCTTTTTAGCGTTTTTAACAAACAGGGTTTAAAGCCAAGTGGAATGAGTAAGTATGCCATTGGAATGGCAATGCTTAACCCGGCACTCAAACAAAACCTTTTCAAACAAAAAATTAACTACTTAAAACAATTTGGATATGATGCTTAATGGAACACTGAGCAGCATACTCAACATGCCCTTTTGGGATGGAAATGATTATGTTGGATTCTTAATCAGATTACTCTTGCACATATTTGTGCTTGTGGTAATTGTACGTTTTCTATATTACCGCAAAGCCCAGCGGCGCGATTATTTGTTTACATACTTCTTGATTAGTGTAGTGATCTTCTTGCTATCCTACATGCTCGAAAACGTGAAACTTCAGCTGGGAATGGCTCTCGGGCTATTTGCCGTATTCGGTATTATCCGATACCGCACATCGCAAATTCCCATTAAGGAAATGACATACCTGTTCATTGTAATTGGCCTGGCCGTTATCAATGCGTTGGTTAATAAAAAAAGCAGCATGATGGAGCTAATTACCGCCAACGCGGTAATTATCGGGCTCACCTGGTCGTTAGAATGCCTCTGGCGCATACCACACGTGAGCAGCAAAATTGTTCAGTACGACAATATCGACCTCATTACCCCGCAACGCAGACCCGAACTTATTGCCGACCTTAAAGAGCGCTTAGGCCTCAATATTTTTCGAGTTGAAGTGGGCAAGGTCGACTTCCTACGCGATTCGGCAAAACTTGTAGTGCACTACAAAACATCGGACAGGCAAAACACAAACATGGCCGACGATATTGAAAGCTATTCCCTGAACGACGATGATGATTAACTCAGGCGTTGCTTAAAACACATTACATTTTATTCAAAACGATTCAAATACGCAAGCAAATGCTCAAAAAAGGCATTCTTTTCATACTAATAGGTTTTAGTACTTGCAGAGCAATGGCTCAGCAAGAAACCGACAATGTAAAATTCCCCGACTACCAACGCTTAAGCGTGGGCTACATATTTGGCGGCCAAATTTACAACGAAACATTCTCATATACTCCCGGAATCGACATTAAGGGAACGTACGGTATCAGGCTAAGTAAGCGCGTTGGTGCCGGACTTGGGATTGGATACTACCAACTCCCACATGAACGTTTCATACCCATTGGTCTCGAAGTGAGCGGCAATACCGATAAAGGCGAAAACACCGCAGTATTATCGATGCAATTAGGCTACGCACATGGCTGGTACAAGGGCAACAACAACATTGTCGGTTTTGATTTTCAAGGCGGACTCCACTTTGCAATAGAATATACCATGCAACGCAAAATAAATGAAGCACTCAGCGTACAATTCAACGTGGCCTACCGTCATCAATTCGCAAAAATGGAGTTCGAAACATACACCTCGACCAACTACAGCCAAATGGCCAATTACGATATGCTGGTTTTATCGCTTGGACTATCACGAAATGCACACTAAAAAATGAAACTCACACTATACAGTTCGCTCCTGCTACTTTCCCTTTTGGGTAACTTACCGTCTTTTTCGCAATCGGTGGTGCTAAACGAAGTGGTGTTTGCAAACAGTAACTCACTAACCGATGCCGATGGGGACACCCCCGACTGGATAGAACTCTACAACTCAGATACCGTTGCAGTTAACCTGAAAAACTTTCAGCTTACCGACGATATTTCGAATTCTACACACTGGACATTCCCCGACTACACACTTCCGTCCAATGGTTACTTAATTGTATTTGCATCGGGTAAAAACCGAAAAAAATCGGAAGAATTCCACACAGACTTTAAGCTGGGGCTGATGGAAGAACAGCTCTTCTTGTTAAACCCATCGGGCACAGCGATAGACTCTACCGGTATTCGATGCGTTCCGCGCGACAAATCGCTGGCATGCATTCCCGATGGCGCACGTAACAGTAGGTTTGTGGCCACCCCAACTCCACAGCAAAGCAACAACCAAACCGATACAATATCAATTAATTACCGCCCCGACTCACTGATATTAAGCGATGCCGGTGGGTTTTACGGCCAACCCATTGAACTATCGATGAGTAACACCCATCAGCAAAACAAAATATACTACACGCTGGATGGCAACGACCCCGATACCGATGAGTTGGAATACAACGCTCCCATTGATTTATACAACATTACATCAAACGAAATACGATTTGCCGACGAAATTGATAATGGGTTTGATTTGGGAAACGACATTTTTAAAGCACCCATTGTACGGGCACAGGTTTTTAGCGAAGGCTGTCCGGCGAGCAAGACCATCAGCAACACTTATTTCATTGGGTTAGAAAAAAACCCGTACAATGTACCTGTGTCTGCCATTATAACCGATAAGGACAACCTTTTTGATGATGATGAAGGCATATATGTAGAAGGCAATAACATGAACTTTGCCCGCAGCGGGCAAGAATGGGAACGCGACATACACGTAGAAATGTTTGACGAAGCAGGAACTGCAATCATTAAACAAGATGCAGGAATGCGTATACATGGACGTGGAAGCCGTCGTCGCCCACAAAAATCGTTGCGCCTCTACGCAAAAGAAAAATTTGGACATGAATATTTCAACTACCCATTTTTTGAGCAAAAACCTCACATCACACGCGTTAAGCGAATGCTTCTTCGCTCCATTACAGACATGGGAGAAACGCTCATTAAAGACGAGCTGGCGCAAGAGTTGGTTAGTACAATGAATACAGACTATACCGCAGCTCGAGCATCGGTTGTTTTCATCAACGGCGAGTATTGGGGCATTTACAGCATGCGGGAGCGACAAGACGAATATTATGTAGCCGACAACTATTCCATTCCTAAAACCGATTTAAGTGTCGTAGCCTACACCCTAGCTGGAGTGGAGGTGGAAGAGGGACCCGAAACCGATTACACAAACCTCACGTTCTGGCTGGAAACCAACAATCCGAAAGAACCCGGGTTTTATGCCCAAGCCAACGAAAAAATCGACCTCGATGCCCTAATTGATTACCATAGCGCCCAAATATACTTTGCCAATTTCGATTTCCCGGCCAATAACCTTCGAATGTGGCGACTTTTAAATGACACTGCCCGATGGCGATACTTCTTTTACGATTGCGATGCATGCATGAAGCGAGTGGAATACAACATACTTTCAGAGTACTCACACAATAGCCAGGATTACCAAACAACTCGCCCCTACTCTACTTATGTATTAAGACGAATGCTACAAAACCCGGAGTTTGCACAGCGATTCAGAGCACGCCTGCTATACCATTTATCGAACACGTTCTCACCCGAACGTGTATTGAACCTCATTGATGAGTGGCAAGAAACTTACGCTCCACTAATTCCCGAACACACATATAGATGGAACAGCCCAACAGATTACCTAAAATGGCAAAAAAACGTGGAACAATTAAAATCTTTTGCCATACAGCGCCCCATGGTTGTAAAACAAGATTTATTAGATCAATTTAGCAGCCCACTGATCATTTCACCCAATCCAACAAAAGGCGTTTTTAAAGTAGAAGCACTGTGGAGTAGCGGCAATGCACAAATGCGTATATTGAATACAACCGGGCAAACTGTACACCAAGAAACATTCATCATTAATGAAAATGCCCCGCAACAATTCCATACAACATTGTCGGCGGGGCTCTACATAATAGAAATCGAATCGGGAGGATTCCGTTTTAGCGAAAAACTAGTGGTAGTAAGTAATTAGTCTGTGATTGAAAACACCATTGCATTTATGATAAAAAACCATCTATCCAAACTCATTCTAATGCCACTGTTACTCCTTGCATTTATGCCCAAACACATTAATGCGCAAGAGTTACGAGGCATTGCCGGCATCAAATACGAATTAGGGTCGGTGGGGTTCGACACCGAATTTCAGACGCGCCGACTCAGCCCAACCGAAAACAAACAATCGTTGCTTTGGAGCTTTGGGACAGAATATGCACTAACCGACTGGCTCGATGTACAAGCTGCCTACAGATACGCAGCCAGTGGGCAATCGGGGTTTTACGCCGAATCGAGCATCGATTACAAGAACAAAGATCGGGTTACATTCGACGCGCAACTAAAAAGCAAACGATTCGACAATGAATTAAAGTTAAAAAACAGACTGCGCTATCAAATAAACATATCCAACAAAGGAAATGTATCGCACTATATTCGCGAAAAAGTCTCGTTCGAGTATAAACTTACCGGACTATATCGTCCTTTTGCCGAGGTCGAAATGTACTACGACACAGATAAAGAAGAAGTAAAAGCGCTCAGGCTATACTTGGGCAGCGAATTCGATATGGATAAGCATGTTGTAAGCGTAACTTACATTATGGAAGCCGATGTAAGATCGTCAATCGACTTGTTGTACATGCTTGAACTAGCTTATTCTTTTGAGTTGTGAG
>JAWOEM010000265.1:0-9444 GCA_046482785.1 Salinivirgaceae bacterium | reverse complement strand
CAAGGAATACAAAGAGATATTGTATAATTCTTTGCGGATTTTGGGTAATACCTAAAATTCGCAAGAACAGATAATGAAACCCACTGTATTCTTGCGAATTTTTAGTCCTGACTCTTTTATGTTTGCGGCATTTGGGTTAAAATATGGCAGCATGCTTTTCAGATTTGGTATCTACCTCCTTGTGCGAAACACAATCCCAAACCGGACACACGTGTTTGCAGAGCAGGCAGCCAATGCACCGCGTTTCATCTACTTCCGCTTTTCGTGTTTCGGAGTCGAATTTAATGGCTTGGTTTCCTCCATCTTGGCAAGAGATAAAACATTGGCCACAGCCGATACATTTTTCTTCATTTATTTGCGACACAACCTGAAAACGAGTCTAAAGTCGGAAGGATCAATAAGTTTACCTGCGGCTTTACCAACGAGTTCATCAATTGTGAGAATGTTTCGTTCGATCATAAAATCACTCAGTCCCTCGATTAAATCTTCAACAATTCGGTAGCCATAACGCATAATTGCAGTTGTCACTTGTAATGTACGTCCACCCAACAGAATATAATGCAGTGCATCGACCCATGTTTCTATACCTCCGATGGCAGAAATTGGCAGTTTTAATGTGGGTGAATTGAACAGTTCAGATACAAATCGCAAACCGATAGGCTTAACCGCAGCACCGGAAAAGCCGGTAATGCCAGAGGAACCGTGAATATTTGGCAAAGGTGTAAAGTTATTAATATCGACATCGGTAATTGCGCGAACGGTGTTTATGGCCGCAATGGCATCGGCACCACCATCTTTTGCACATTGAGCCACGGGAATCATATCGGTAATATTCGGGGTCATTTTGGCCATAACGGGCAAATTTGTGCTCTTTTTAACCACTTCGGTAAAGTGAGTTACGGCATTAAAATCCTGACCTATTCTGTGGCCTGCGTCTTTTCGTGCCATTTGTGGGCACGAGAAGTTAAGCTCCAGCATATCGGCACCGGCATCTTCCGACATTTTTGCCAGCGTGCGCCAATCGTCATCATTAAATCCCATAATACTCGATACCAACACCTTAGTCGGGTAATTTTTTTTAAGGTTTTTGATATCTTCAATATTATCGGCAATGTTTCTATCGGTAATTTGTTCGGCATTTTGAAGTCCGACAAATCGTTTATCGTTATAGTGATAGGCGTTTAACCGTGGAGACGGCATTACAATTTTGAATGAAGATTCGATATTTAATGTTTTATACACAATTCCGCCCCATCCGGCATCGAAGGCACGGGCGCACATTTCGGCATGGTTCCCAACGGGGGAAGACGACAAGAAGAAGGGGTTTTCGCATTTTACACCACAGAAATCTATACTTAAATCGGCTTTTTTCATAGTTGAAAATTTTGTATTTACATATTATTTACCAGAATTTGAGAAGAACCGATCAATTTCGTCGGCAGCTTCCTTACCATGGCTAACGGCCTCTACTGCGGTAGCACCACCATTTACAACATCGCCTCCGGCAAAAACTCCGGGAATATTGGTTTGGAATTGATTATTGGCCACAACGCAGTTTTTTGCACCTGTTTGCAAGCCTTCAAAGATCTTTGGCAACTCATCTGCTGCAGCAGTTCCAATGGCGGTTACAACCAAATCGACAGGCAATGAAAATTGCGTGTGGTCGATGAGCACAGCATTAGATGGATGACAATTCCCGGGAATTTTCCATTCAATCTCTTGGCCTGCAATGGCTACTATTTTATCATTCGTGTTCTCGATACCGGTAATTTGCGTCGACGGTTTAAAGACAATATTCATTATTTGCGCCAATCGAATTTCCTCGTCGTCGGCAGGCAATTCTGATAAACCTTCGAGAGAAATCAGGTACACTTTTTTTGCACCAAGGGCTTTAGCCGTATTTGCAGAATCGACGGCTACACTCCCACCTCCAATAACGGCAACAGTTTTATTTTCAACATCGATATTTAATTGATCTGTTTTAGCCTCGCTCAAAAATTGGATATACGAAAGGGCATTTTGGTAGTTCTTGAATAGAGGCAGCTCCAAGGCCTCTGTTAGTCCCGATGCAATAAATATTGCTTCAAAACCATCGTTTTTCAATTTTTCAATTTGGTTATCGCCGGATATGGTTGTATTGCAACGAATTTCGACACCTAAGTCCAATACATTTTGAATATCGTAGTTAAGCGCATCTTGATTTAATCTGAATTTGGGAATGGTAATAGCCGGCATACCACCTGCTGTCGGTTCTTTTTCGAAAACCGTAACTTGGTAATTTCGTTTGGCCAATTCTGCTGCACAGCTTAACCCTGCGGGCCCTGCTCCAATTACTGCAACTTTGGCTTTTGTGCGCGTGCCCGGTTGATTTTTCTCCAAGTTATGGTGCTTACCATATTCGGTGGCAAACCGTTG
This sequence comes from Salinivirgaceae bacterium, assembly GCA_046482785.1. Taxonomy (GTDB): domain Bacteria; phylum Bacteroidota; class Bacteroidia; order Bacteroidales; family Salinivirgaceae; genus Salinivirga. Next base: position 7,029 of record JAWOEM010000265.1, on the reverse strand, counting down.
CAAACCGCCAATATTTATTGGGTCTTCGAGTGCCAAGGCACTGCACTGCTCTTCGCAGAGTTTTTCTACCGGGCAAATAAGGGCGCACACAGATCCGAGTACATTGTTGTTTCGAATGGTTCTGGCTGCACCTTTAAAGTTGAGAAATTTTATTTGGCGAATAAACTTACCGGGGTCGGTGCCCGCCGGACAAGCTTTTGAGCATGGTGCATCATAACACAGAAGGCATCTGTTGGATTCTTTTATAGCGGCCTGCAGCGTTAGGGGATGCCTCATACTCTCGAAGCGTTCGATATTTTCTTTTAAAATGGGATTCTTCACGTGAGTACGATTTAGTTATACAAAAGAGGTTTGCGAATACGCAGCGTAATATAAGTATTTTTTGCTCGTAGTGGTTAGGTTTGCCGCGATTTTTGGGGCTTGCCTGAGGATAGAATAGCATAACTGCAAAGATTTCTCAAAAAAAATGCTCCCGGCAAAAGTTACCGGGAGCATTTAATTTCTATTCATTCAATTGTGCAAAAAAACAAGTATTAAACGTCAAGTAATTTCGGCACAATTCTTAAGTGCAAATTTGCACAATTAGTATCGTTGCCGTTCAAAATACTCGGTGTGCAACAATTTGTGCGATTGTTTGCCGAGCGGTTCGCCAAGAAACTCTTTATAAATCTGAACGATTTCTGGATTCTCATGCGATTTGCGAACAGCTAAACTCATATCTTCGTCATAAATGGCTTTCATTCGTTTCAATCGCACCTCATCGTTTGTTGGTATTGGCTGTCCGCCACCTCCCAGGCAACCGCCGGGGCAAGCCATTATTTCAATAAAATGGTATTCTTTTTCGCCGCTTTTCACTTGCTCCATCACCTTTTTGGCGTTAGATAGCCCGTGAGCCACGCAGCATTTCAGTTCGGCACCTTCGAGGAATTTCCATTCGGGCAACACTTTCTCAATTTTCACGGTTGCTTCCCGCACGCCTTCTAAACCGCGAACAGGTTCAATATTTAAGTTTTCGAATGGCACCTCGCGGCCTGTAACTATTTCGTATGCAGTACGCAGTGCTGCTTCCATTACACCTCCGGTAGCTCCGAATATTACGGCAGCACCACTGGATTTACCCATAATGCTATCGTATTTTTCTTCGGGCAAATCGCCAAACTGTATACCTGCCTGTTTAATCATCACAGCCAATTCGCGTGTTGTAAGTACAAAGTCTACATCTTTGTATCCGCTATCGCGCATTTCGGGGCGGTCGGCCTCAAATTTTTTGGCTGTACAAGGCATTATGGAAACCGAAACAATACTTTCCGGATCGATGTCTGCTTTTTTGGCGTAGTAGGTTTTGGCCAGCGCACCAAACATTTGTTGGGGCGATTTACACGTAGACATATTGTCGAGCATTTCGGGGAATGTATGTTCGAAGAACTTCACCCATCCCGGCGAGCAGCTAGTAGTCATTGGTAATGGTTCGGTATGGTCGCCTTCTACAAGGTTGGCTTTTAGTCTGTGCAAGAGTTCTGTTCCCTCTTCCATAATGGTAAGGTCGGCAGTAAAATCGGTATCGAGTACCGAATCGAAGCCTAAGCGTCTGAGTGCAGAAACCATTTTGCCGGTAACGCGCTCACCGGTTTGCAGCTCCAGCTCTTCGCCTAAACCAATGCGCACAGCAGGGGCCGTTTGCACTACCACATGCTTATTCGGATCGGCAATGGCATCCCACACACGCTCTATGTATGTTTTTTCGATTAAGGCGCCTGTTGGGCAGTGAATAATACACTGACCACAATTGGTACACACCACTTCGTTAAGCGGGCGATCGAAAAAGGTTGAAATTTTCATTTCGGAACCTTTATGAGCAACAGCTAACGCGCCCACACTTTGCAGCTCCTTACAAGTTCTAACACAACGCTGACAGCGAATACATCGGCTATCGTCTTTTATAATTGAGGGCGACACATCGTCGATTGTGTACACGCCATCGTGAGCCATATCGATAAAATCCTGATTGGTAATTTTATACTCCGCTGCAAGATCTTGCAGTTCGCAGTTTCCATTGCGGTAGCATTTGGTACAATCGGCATTATGCTCCGAAAGCAATAGCTCAATAATGTGTTTCCGTGCATTGCGCACCAGAAGACTATTGGTCATTACTTCAAGACCTTCGCTCACCGGTGTGGCACAGGCAGCGGCTAATTTCCGCGACCCTACAATTTCTACTACACATACACGGCAGTTTCCTGCAATACATAAATCTTTATGGTAGCACAAAACCGGAATTTTGATGTTTAGTTTTTCGGCAGCGGCGAGAATTGTGGTACCGGCCTCAATACTTACATCTATATTGTTTATTTTTAAATTAACCATCTTTGACATAATTCAATGCATTTTTGATTAGTAAATCATTTCTTCGCGGAAATTCTCAACAATTGATGAGAACGAGTTTGCCACCGATTGTCCTAAACCGCATTTTGCAGTCATTTTCATTGTTTCGGTCAAACGAAGAAGTTTTTCGAGATAATAATGTGGTTTATCGCCACGCTTAACGGCTTCAATTCCCCGGAGCAATTGCTGGCAACCAACACGGCAGGGCGTACACTGGCCACAAGACTCTTCTTCGAAGAACTCCAGGTAGTTTTTCAGCACATTATACATGGAGCGCGAGCTGTTAAAAATCATCATTGAACCTCCGGTAGGCAGAGAAATACCTGTAAGTTTTCCCTGATAACCGATGGCCGTTTCTCTAAACTTTTTACGAGGCACACAAAATCCGGCTGCACCACCAACCTGAACGGCTTTAGAATCGCCATCGCCAAAATCGTCTACAAAATCTTGTAGCGACATACCAAGCTCAAGTTCATAGATACCTGGCGTTGGAGTATCTCCTGAAATGGAAAAAAGTTTAGAACCACGGCTATCTTGTACACCAAGGTCGCGGAATTTTTTGGGGCCATGCTTAAAAATTGTCCAGCAGTGAGCCAATGTTTCAACATTATTTATTACCGTTGGTTTGCCCAAATATCCGGAATCGGTTGGAAAAGGCGGTTTATTTCGTGGTTCACCACGATGACCTTCCATGGATTCCATTAAAGCACTCTCCTCTCCGCAAATGTAGGCACCACTTCCACTGAATATTTCGATACGGAAATCGCTCTTTAGTTTTTTCAGTATGCTATGAAAGTCGTCTATTTCTTTCTGAAGACTAGGCTTTAAGTAATTGTATTCGCCACGCAAATAGATATAACCTGTTTTAGCCCCGGTGATACGTCCGCAAGCGGCCATACCGGTTAACACTTTGTGAGGCACTTGCGTAAGAATTTCGCGGTCTTTAAATGTTCCCGGCTCGCCCTCATCGGCATTACAAATAACGTATTTTGCATCGCTTTTCGCTTCTGAAGTAAGTTTCCACTTCAGACCTGTAGGAAAACCGGCACCTCCGCGTCCTTTAAGACCCGAACCAATAAGATCGTTAATCAGTTCCTCGTTGGTACGTTTAAATATTTTCTCAAGAATTATATCGCAATCGTGTTCGTGCTTAAATATTAGGTCGATGCGCTTTAGCATATTTTTACCCATAATAATCGTTTTTTAAAGTGATCTACTTGTTTTTATATTCACCAATAATCTCGTGCACTTTTTCGATGGTGAGATCGGTAAAAATCTCATCGTTGATAAGCATTGCCGGGGCTTTGTGGCACCAACCCAAACAGTTAGTTTCCAACAAAGTAAACCTCCTGTCGGGAGTTGTTTCGCCCAGTTTTACTTTTAACGCATCTTCCAGTGCCAGTAGAATTTGGTTTTTGCCTTTCATGAAGCAGGTAATGGTTTTACAAACCCGAATTACATACCGCCCCCTGGGAGCAGTGTCCATAAACGAATAAAATGTGGCGGTACCGTATACATCTGCGGCCGAAATACCCATTTGTTTGGCAACTTCTACCATGGCAAAATCGCTAAGCGATCGCTCTTTTTCGATAATGCCTTGTAATACAGGCAACAAATTTTCACGTTTGTGTCCATATTTCTCTACAAGCCCACCAACAAGTTCCTGAATGTCTGTCATATCTTTTTCTTTTGGTTTAACTTATGCTTTAAAACATTTGATTATGTGTTGTAAAATAGTATCGTACAATCCTTTGATTTGCACGTGTTTCGAAATTACAGTTGTTTTAATCCGCATACCATGATTTTTGTCTTACTAAATCATGACATTTGTCATTGTTTTAGTTACAGCAATATTGAAACATAACGTTACAACTTAACTTTCAATTATTTACATTATTTTTATGATACACAACATGTTTTGTCGCATATCCAAAAAAAGTCTAATTAAAATTTAGTCTAAACAAAAAGAGGGAAAGGAATTTTTTCTGCTCAAATTGAGCGATTATTCACTTTTGGTCATGAGCTAAAGGTTCTCGCTCACTGCCTGTCCCGTACGCGAAGTGTCGGGGATAAACCGTTCAACTTAGGTTCTATTTGGTAAAGATGATCAGGTTTTGATCGACATGCACATTGGCGAAAGCGAACTTTTCACAAATAAAGTGAAGCGTTTGCGGACGGTAAAAAAATACATGCGTAGCATCGTTCTTATAATACCACGATGCAAAATCGATGTGTTCGAAGAATACAGACGTCATGCAAAACAACTTCCCATGCAATGGCAAAAGCGAATGCAACAGGGAAAACTCCCGGGCAGGGTGAAAAAAATGCTCAATGACTTCGCAACTGATTATATAATCGTACTTACGCTCCAGTACCTTTGGATTATTATGAAAAAACGGGTCGTACAATACTGTGCTATACCCTTGTTCTTGCAACATGGTCGAAACAACCGGGCCGGGGCCGGCACCAAAATCGAGGCCCAATTGACCGGGCGCGCATGCCTGCGTAACAGCATCGACTAAAGGCCGCACAAAGTTGCGATAGCCCTCATCGTTGATGTCGTTATTATGGTTGGCATAACGCTCTTTTTCTGCACCAGAATTAGGCAAAGCATTGGGATCTAAAAACACCCCTTTGCATTGCGGACATGCATAATAGGTTTTGTTTTTTAGGTTGGTGTAAATTGTTGAATCAGCGTTACAAAGTGGGCATGCGACCATATTGGTGTTGAAATTAGGGTTGAAAAGTGATGCAAATGTAACGTTTTTGTCCAAAAGGTTAAACTTTAACACCCGATTGGCCCATTATTCAGACACTACTACACCTGAAAGGGGCTTACGCGGAGAATAAGGCATCTTATCGGCATAGCCAATACGCAAGAGCAACATGGGATGTTCGTCTGACTGCAGCAATTGGTTTTGTAGCTGTGCACTGAGTCTAGTGTCCTGTCAACACCCAAATAACGCACCAAGTCTTGTTCTTTTCCGGTTTTGCTTTGCATTAAAAAGATTCACGTAGCTATGGCTATGCTTACTTTTTACTGCTGTGCAAAACGCGGAAAATAACGGTGACTTATACGTCATTTGAGCATTGACATGACACTAGGAACCTCGCAGGGTTGATTATGATAAGCGTTCGCAATTCCCAACTCGGTTGTTTTGAGCAAGAACCGTTCAAGCAATCGTCCCGTTTCGATCCAGCCCACGGGATCATTTTGTGTGGTAGTAAACAAAACCAGATGCGACGACGAATGAATTTTTTCCATATCCGCTTTATTTTGAGCTTTGGGATTGAGAAACAATTTGATGAGCGGGCGGGCAATAAATTGGGGCAATGCAGGCATACCCATCACACTATGGGTAAGTCCGTCTTGGTTTTCAGACACATGTTTCGGGTTAAACCGCATCCACGCAAGAAGCTCGTTTTTAAATTTATTGTTACTCATTTGAGCATTATTTCCCTGTTCAATAAGGTTGGCAAGCGACTGAAAAGAGGTAGTTTCATTTCTAAAAAAATAAATCTTGCTATGGCTCCCCGATTGTATTTGTCGAAGCATTGCAATTTTTTGCTCATCGATATCCACATTTTGAAATTTACTCCTATTGGTCTGCCTTAAAGGAATTTGCTCATAAAGGGAATCTTTTTCTACATTTTTTCGAATTAAAATTACTTTAATTCGATGGCTGAGGTTTCGTTCTTGAACAACAGGCTCTGGAGCAAACCCATATTCGCGGGCTGCTATACACAGGTTTTCTAAAGCCGCCCCAAGGCTAATGTATAGTTCCCGATGATGAGGATCGACTATCGGTAAGGTACAGTTATCGTTTGGGGAAAGAACAATACTGTTTTCGTGTATTGAAAACAGCCACGGTTGGCTATTATGCCCCGAAGGCGCCATGGTAGCCATTCGAATAATCTGCTCAAATTCTGCCTTTTGAGCTACTGAGGAAATGATGGTTGCACTTGTCATAATGAGTAAGAAAGGTTTAATGTTCATAAGTATTGCAATTAACAATTCAATGCATTGAGTCCTTAGGCTTGGCAAAACACTATTTGCATCCGCCATAAAACTTCGACTTTATGGACAGACTTAAAATACATTTGCTTACAAGCAATTACATGCAAATGAAAGCATCAAAAAATGATTATAACTGAACAAATGTTAAGAAAACCGGCTGGTGTTTTTCCGGAGCCGACTCAGGTGTTGTGGACTTATGCCCAGGTAAGATGCGATATGCTGCAAAGGAAAATGCAGAATTACTTCGGGGTTTTGCTGCATCATTAAATGGTAGCGTTGCTCACCGGTTTGGGATTGCAACATGGCTATACGCTGCTCGGCTGCAAGGTACTGCTGCTCGGTAATGATACGTCGAATGGTTTCCATTTTAGGAACACGCTGCGTGAGTTTTTCCAAATGGGTTCGCGAAATCACCCGCAACTGTGCGCTGGTAACAGCTTGAATGTACTCTTCACTTGGCGTTTGATTTATAAATGCAGGAAAGGAGGTGATAAAAGTTTCGGGCATCGCAAAATAGCAGGTAGCACCCAAAATCCGCAAGCAATTATATTGTATATCTTTGTATTCCTTGCGAATTCGATTAAGTAAATCATCTCATTCGGTTTCATTCTTCACCCAAATGAGTGATT